>NZ_DASVSF010000007.1 GCF_036388275.1 Longimicrobium sp. | reverse complement strand
CCCCCTCCCCTGCGAAGCGGGGGACGGGGGCCGGGGGGAGGGGGCTGCCTGGGAGTGCGCCGAGCCCTGCCGAACCCGGCGCGAAGTCCCGCACGGGCGAATGAATTCGCTGCAACAAACACACGAAGTCTGCCTTCGCAGACTGGCCTGCTTGGGTGTGAGATCGAGCCTGTGGCGCGCCCGGAGCTTGGTGCAGTTCTCCCCCTCTCCCGCTTGCGGGAGAGGGGGCCGGGGGGAGAGGGCAGCCGGGGACTGCACGGCCACCATCGAAGCGCCCCACACCCTGCCAGCACCCTCTGCCCACGCACTCCAAACCACCGAAGCGCACGGCACTGGCTCCCTTCCCCCGCGCAGTTTGCGGGGGAAGGGCTGGGGATGGGGGGCGCCCGGGGAGTGCGCCGAATCCTGCCGAACCGGGCGCGACGTTCTCACAACCCGCTCCGCGGCGGCGCCACGCTTTCGATCAAGCGCGCAATCACCGTGTCGGACGAAACGCCCTCGGCCTCCGCGTGGAAGTTCACTAGCACCCGGTGGCGCAGCACCGGAGCCGCCACCCGCCGAACGTCCTCGGGCGTCACGTGGAAGCGGCCGGCAAGCAGCGCGTTGGCCTTGGCGCCCAGGATCAGCGCCTGGCCGGCGCGGGGGCCGGCGCCCCAGCGGATCCAGCGCTTCACGTCATCCTCCGCGCTGGCGTCGCCAGGCCGCGTGGCGCGCACGAGCGAGGCGGCGTAGTGAAAGACGTTGTCGGCCACGGGCACCTCGCGCGTCCAGCGCTGCAGCGTCAGCACCCGCTCCGCATCCAGCACCCGCTCCACCGGCGCGTCCTGCACACCGGTGGTGGAGCGGAGGATCTGCACCTCTTCCTCGGTCGATGGATAGTCCAGCCGGATGTCGAACATGAAGCGGTCCAGCTGCGCCTCGGGAAGCGGATAGGTGCCCTCCTGCTCCACCGGGTTCTGCGTGGCCAGCACGAAGAACGGGCGCGGCAGCTCCATGTCTTCGCCGCCCGCCGTCACCCGGCCCTCCTGCATGGCCTCCAGCAGCGCCGCCTGCGTCTTGGGCGGCGTGCGGTTGATCTCATCCGCCAGCAGCACCTGCGTGAAGACGGGGCCGCGGATGAAGCGCGTCGCCCGCCGCCCGGTGGCGCGGTCTTCCTCGATCACCTCGGTGCCCGTGATGTCGCCGGGCATCAGGTCGGGGGTGAACTGCACGCGCCGGAATTCCAGCTCCATCGCCTCGGAAAGGGTGCGCACCAGCAGCGTCTTCGCCAGGCCGGGCACCCCCACCAGCAGCGCGTGCCCGCCCGCCAGCAGGCACATCAGCACCTCGTCGAGCACCGCCTCCTGCCCCACGATGCGGCGGCGCACCTGCGCCCTCAGACGGCCGGCGTCGGCCAGGAGCGATTCGACTTCGTTTTCGGCGGTCAGCAAGCAGGGCCTCGGCGAGCGCGAAAGTGTGGGCGGACGCGACGGATACCGCGACGTGGCGTGCTAACATCCTAGCAGCCAAGCTAGCGGGAACGCTCCGGGGCGCGAAAGTGCGCGGCCGTCCCGCGGCCCGCAGGTAGGATGCGCGAACACGGCGTTTCGTTGGCGCGCGACGGCATCATTGACGGAAGCCGCCGCGCTCCGCACTTTATCCGCCGCGCGCCCCGCCCGGAGGCTGGACGGGCGCGCCACGACCCGCCGTTTCAGGCCGCGCCGCCCATCGGGGCGCACCGCCGCCGCGGCATTGCCACCATCCCTCCGCCAGACATGTCGCAACTCCTCCGCAGGAAGCAGATCAACGAGGCGCGGTCGGAGCACGTAGATCCGCAGGTAGAGGTAGAGCACGGACTGCGGCGCTCGCTGGGCGTGTGGCAGCTCACCTCGCTGGGCATCGGCGCCATCATCGGCGCGGGCATCTTTTCCGGCGCCGGCACCGCGGTTTCTGGCGGGCCCAACCACGTGGGCGCCGGGCCCGGCCTGGTGCTGTCGTACGTGCTGGTGGCCATCGCCTGCGGGTTCGCCGCGCTGTGCTACGCCGAGTTCGCCTCGCTGATCCCCCAGGCCGGCAGCGCCTACACGTACGCCTACGCCACCCTGGGCGAGCTGGTGGCGTGGATCATCGGCTGGGACCTGATCATCGAGTACGCGGTGGGCAACATCGCCGTGGCGGTGTCGTGGGGCGCGTACTTCCAAACGCTGATGAAGGGGTTCGGGCTGGGGCTGCCGGAGTGGCTGGCCACGGACCCGCGCACCGCGAGGCAGGCGTTCGCCGAGCTGCAGGCGGACCCGACCGTCACCGGCGCCACGCTCGATGCCGCGCACGCATGGCAGAACGCGCCGCACGTGCTGGGTCTGCCCGTCATCTTCAACCTCCCCGCCGTGGTGATCGTGGGGCTGATCACCTGGATCCTGGTGAAGGGCATCCGCGAGAGCGCGTGGGCCAACACGGTGATGGTCATCCTGAAGCTGGCGATCCTCGTCTTCTTCATCGTCATCGGCGCGTTCTGGGTGCGGCCCGAGAACTGGAGCCCGTTCATGCCGAACGGCTGGAACGGCGTCTTCGTGGGCGCATCGCTGATCTTCTTCGCGTACATCGGCTTCGACGCGGTGTCCACCGCCGCCGAAGAGGCCAAGAACCCGCAGCGCGACATGCCGCGGGCCATGATGTGGTCGCTCGGCGTCACCTCCGTCATCTACATCGTCGTGACGCTGGTGATGACGGGGCTGGTGCCGTGGGACCAGCACGGAACGGCGGACCCGCTGGCCAGCGCCTTCTCGGAGCGCGGCTACGACTGGGTGGCGGGGATCATCTCGTTCGGCGCGGTGGTGGCGATGGCCTCGGTGCTGCTCGTCTTCCAGATGGGCCAGCCGCGCATCTTCTATTCGATGGCGCGCGACGGGCTGCTTCCGCCTTTTGCCGCCAAGCTGCACCCCAAGTACCGCACCCCGCACGTCACCACCATCCTGACGGGTGCGTTCGTGGCCTTCTTCGCCGCGTTCGCCAACATCAACGAGGTGATCGAGCTCACCAACATCGGGACGCTCTTCGCCTTCGTGCTGGTGGCCGCGGGGGTGATGGTGCTGCGCTGGCGCGAGCCGGAGCGCCATCGCCCGTTCCGCACGCCCTTCGTCTGGTTCGTGGCGCCGGCCGCCATCGTTTCCTGCGGATTCCTGATGTTCAAGCTGCCCGCGGTCACCTGGGAGCGCTTCGGGATCTGGATGGCGGTGGGCCTGGTGCTGTACTTCCTGTACGGCTACCGGCACAGCCGCCTTCGGCCGGGTGGCGAGGGCACGCGCGCGGTCTGAAGCCCGGCTGGTAGATGCTCCAACGGCGGCGGTCCCCTGGGGGGATCGCCGCCCGTCTGTTTCTGGCCCCCGCACTTGGCGGTATGCGGCTTGCGCCGGGTGCCCGGCCTGGTTCGCGGCGGATTCGCCGCCGCGGACGTGGATCACCGGGAGCGGGAGCCGCGGGACATGAAGCAGATCGCCAGCAGGCAGGACGTCGACGAGGCGCTGGGCCAGGACGGGGCCATCCTCTTCAAGTACAGCATGACGTGCCCCATCAGCGCCAATGCGCGGCGCGAGATGGAAAGCTTCCTGGAGCGCCGGCCCGATGCCCCGGTCTTCAAGCTCGACGTGCACGAGGCGCCCGAGGCGTCGGAGTACGTGTCGGAAAAGACGGGGCTCGAGCACGAGTCGCCGCAGGTGATCATCGTTCGCGGGGGCAAGCCCGACTGGCATGCCACCCACTTCGACGTCACCGCCTCGGCGCTCGAGGAGCAGATCGGCTGATTCAGGCCGGCTGAATGCGCCGGTAGCGGGCCTTGGCCAGCTGGAAAACGCCGTACGCCATCAGTCCCAGGGCGGCGGCGCCCAGCAGCCAGCGCCCGTGCGACTGCTCCCGCAGCGTGACGAGCGCGCCCTGCAGCCCGGCGGCCTTGCCGGGCTGGTGGCGCAGCGCCGCCAGGATCACCATCCACCCCGCGATGGCGAACACCACGCCGCGCGCGCACGTCCCCACCCGGCCCAGCGTTACGATGCGCCGGCGCAGGTCCGCGTTCAGCCCGCCGAAGCCCAGGCGCTTGGCGATGTCGGACGTTGCGCCGCGGTACAGCTGAAACAGGCCGTAGGCGGCGATCCCCAGCCCCACGGCGCCCACCAGCAGCTGCCCGAACGGCTTCTCCATCACCGCCCCCGTCCAGTGCGATCCGCCGCTACCCTGGCTGCCGCCACCGGACAGCAGCCGCACCGCCTCGAGCGCGAGCCCCGCGTACGCGACGGCGCTGATCGCGTAGCCGGCGCGCGCACCCAGGCCTTTCGCATCGCTCCCCTTGTTCTCGGGGTCCAGCGCGGTCTGCACCACGCGCCACACCACGTATCCGGCAAGGCCGACGGCCATCATCGCCAGCAGCGTCCACCCGAACGGCTGGCCGCGCAGGGTGGAGAGCGCGCCCTCGGAGCCTTCCACACGCCCGGCGGACCACGCCGCCTGCGCCGAGAGGCCGCCGATCGTGAGGTACACCAGGCCCTTGGCCGCGTAGCCCATGCGCGCCAGCCGCGTGACCCAGGGCGCGGCGTCGCTGGCCGCACGCCGCCCGGCCGCCTGCACCCGTGAAGAGACGTCCGTCAACTCTGCCTCCGTGCTCGGAAAAGAAAAGCGCGGCGGCCGTCGTGGCCGCCGCGCTCCGTAGGTCTGCCGGTGCTTACAGCTTGCGGTCGATGCCGCGCTGCAGGTCGCCCAGCTTGTCCTGCAGCTTGCCCTCGCCCTGGTCGAGCTTGCCCTCGGCCTGCAGGCTGCTGTCGCCGGTAAGACCGCCCACGGCGTCCTTGACCTTGCCGCCCAGGTCCTTCAGCGCGCCGGTGATGTTGTTGTCGACACCGCGCTCGGTAAGGTTGCGATCGTCCATGGTATCTTCCCTCCAGTACGAGTTTTCCGTCCCTCAGTGGCAGCGGAGAGGGGCAAGAGCCGTACCGCGTTCAGGGTGGCGAGAAGCTTGCTCCCGCCGTTCTTTCTTGGCCCCTCAGCGCGAAGACGAATGGCCCGCCTCCTGCACTGCAGCGGCGCCTTCTGGCGGGGGAAACGCAGAGAACAGGAGGCATACATGGCCAGTCTGGGTGGCAAGCTGATGTGGGCGGTGGCGGGAACGGCGGCGTCGAAGATGGCGCGCAGCTACACGCGGGGGATGCTGCACCGGGAAAACGGCGCGCCGCGGCTGCCGCGGAAGGCGCGCCGCCAGAGCGGGCTGGGAATGATGCTGGGCTGGGCCATCGCCACGGGCGCCATCATGGCGCTGGCGGACGTGCTTTCGGAACAGGGCAAGGACGCCGCGCACGCGCGCTGAGCGTACGAGCGTGAACGCAGACCGGCCCTCCCGCGATCGATCGCGGGAGGGCCGGTCTGCTTCGTTCATGCAGGCTACGACCGGCGGCCCTGCGTGTAGCCGAGCACGTATCCCGTCACCAGCAGCGCCAGCGGATCGTCGGAGCCGCCGGAGAGGAGCGAGTCGGGGCGCTCGCGCAGGGTGCGCGCGATGTCCTCCAGCCGTCCGGCCACCTCACCGAACGCGTCGGCCAGCCCGTGGGCCACGGCAGCCGGCTGCGCGCCGGGCGACGTGGCGGCGACCGGGGTGGTCTCGACATCAGCTTCGGGCTCCGCCGGGGCGAACGCCTCCGCTTCGGCAACGGCGGCCGCGGTGAACGGATCGGGCTCCGGGGCGATCGCCTGTGCGTCGTCCGTGGTTGAAGCGGCGATCTCCGGCGTGTCCTCCACGGGGGTGCGGACCGGCTCCTCGGCGGGCGCGAGCTGGCTGGCCTGGAGTGCGCGCAGCAGGAAGTCGCCCCCGCCGAAGCCTGCGGCCAGGAAATCGGCGTCCGCAGCTGCGGGCTGGTGGCGGGGTTCCGGCCGGGGGGCGTGGAGGTCGGCCGGATCGAACGCGGGCTCGTCCTCGACCGGGAATGCGGCCAGCGTGGCGTCCTCGTCCGGGGCGACGTCGCGCGTGTCTGTCGCGTCGTTCATCGGCACCAGGTTCTCCAGCCCGGCGATGGGATCGACGTTGCCCATCTCTCGCGCGGCGTCGGCCTCGTCCGTGGCGCCCCACGCCATCCAGTCGGGGAACGCGTCGTCAGCGGCAGGCGCGGCGCGGGGCTCATCCGCTTCCGCTGCCGTAGACTCGGCCACGGGAACGACGTCGTCCGCCACGAACGCGGGCGTCTCAGCCTCGGGTGCCGCCGGCTCGCGCGGCGCCGGCACCTCCAGCCACGGAAGATCCTCGTGGTCATCCTCGTCCGCCTCAGCGTCCGCACGGCCCGCATCGGCGTCGCGGACGATGGGCGTCTCCGCGTCCCATGGCATGGTCACCCGCGCGGGCTGCGCATCCACCACCTCATTCGTGACGGGCCGCGGCGCCTCGACCGGGGGGGTCGGCGGCGCGGCAGCGGGTGCCGGGGGCGGCGCTGGAGTGGCGCGAGAGGCGGTGGGGATGAACGGCGGAAAGACGAAGCCGTCGAAGGAATCGCCGTTGGGACCGGTCATTGGGTCTTGGGAGAAGGGGGCGCGCGGGTGTCCGCGGTGGTGCCTGGAGCAGCGGGATGCTGGGCGGAACGTACGGCGGACGGCGAGCGGTGTCAACGATTTGCGGCCCGCCACCCTGCCCCACGTCTCAGGCGCGGGGCGCGTCCATCCAGCCGAAGCGGCCCAGCAGCGGCACGAAGGTGCACGCCGTCACCTCGCGCTCGCTGAAGCCGTCGGCCTCGCGGGTGATCAGCATCAGCTGCTGCATATCGCGCCCGCCGACGGGAATCAGCATCCGCCCGCCCGGCGCCAGCTGGTCCAGCAGCGGCTGCGGTACGTCCGGCGCCGCCGCGGCCACCAAGATGGCGTCGAAGGGCGCGTAGCGGCTCCATCCGATCGTCCCGTCCCCCACCAGCAGCGCTACGTTGCTGATGCGGAGCTGGTCGAGCTTTTCACGGGAGCGGATGGAAAGCTCGCGGATGCGCTCCACCGAGTAGACGCGGTCCACCAGCTTGGCAAGCACGGCCGTCTGAAAGCCGCACCCCGTGCCGATCTCCAGCACCTTGTCGTCGCGCTGCAGGTCGAGCACCTGCATGTACAGCGCCTGCAACGAGGGCTGCGACGCCGTCTGCTGGTAGCCGATGGGGACAGGCGCGTCTTCGTACGCGCGGTGGCGCACCGCGTCTGGCAAAAACTCGTGGCGGTGCACCTCGTCGAAGGCGCGCAGCACGTTCAGGTCGCGGATCCCGCGCTCCTGCATGGTGCCGATGAGCGCGCGCCGCTGCCCGGTGTAGCGGTCGCTCATACCGCGAGGTTCCACGCGGCGACGTCCTGGATCAGGGCGTGGTTGGTGAGGTCCAGGTGCAGCGGCGTCACCGAGACGTAGCCCTCGTTCACCGCGTGGAAGTCCGTTCCCTCCGGCGCCGACCACTCCACGTTGCCCCCGCCGATCCAGAAGTACTCGCGGCCATTGGGGTCGTGCGCGCGGGTGAGCGAATCGGCGTAGACGCGGCGCGCCAGCCGGGTAACCTGCACGCCTTTGACGGCAGACGCGTCGATGGGCGGCAGGTTCACGTTCAGCAGCGTTTCCGCCGGGAACTCGCCGCGGGTGGCGAGCTGCGGAAGCAGCGCCTCCAGCAGCGGCCCGTAGCTCTGCATGTGCGCGGCGTCGCGCCCGGCGTACGAAACGGCGACCGCGGGAATGCCCAGGATCGTCGCCTCCATGGCCGCGGCGACGGTGCCCGAGTACAGCACGTCCTCGCCCATGTTCGGGCCGTGGTTGATGCCGCTGAGCACCAGGTCGGGCTTGCGTTCCAGCAGCGCCCCGAGCGCCACGGCCACGCAGTCCGTGGGCGTGCCGTCCACGTGATGGACCCCCTCGCGCACCTGCTTGGCGCGCAGGGGAAAGTGCATGGTCAGCGCGTGGCTCTGCGCGCTCTGCTCGCGGTCGGGCGCCACGACGTGCACGTCGCCCAGCGCCTTGGCCGCCTCGGAAAGCACGCCCAGCCCCGGGGCCAGGTATCCGTCGTCGTTGGTGCAGAGAATGAACATTCGTCCGTCGTCTGTGGGCCTGATCCGTCAGGCGGGAGGCCCCTCCCCCGGCCCCTCCCCGCACAAACTACGTGCGGAGAGGGGAGAACTTCGCTTGTGGTGAAGCGGGCTGTCGTGCATGCCTTGGGAGCCCCCTCCCCCCGGCCCCCTTCCCCCGCTGCGCAGGGGAGGGGGAGACCTGAATTGCGCTTCGGCTGGCCTGGTGCACCAACCCCCGAAGTGTACCCCCTCTCCCACGCTGTTTGTGGGAGAGGGTCGCACACGTGTCAGCGCGGCGGGGTGAGGGCCCCACGGCAGCCGAGGCCTCGGCTACGGTGACCGCTGCCGCGCCCCGGCTGGTTCGTGCCCCGGGCTAGATCCTTCGGCCCGCCAGGTCTGTGCTGTGGGCGAGTCCAGTGCGCCTGGGCCTCAGGATGACACATTGCGCTTCGGCTGGCCTCGCGCACCGAGCTGGCTCCCTTCCCCCGCGCAGTTTGCGGGGGAAGGGTTGGGGATGGGGGGCGCCGGCCCGAGCACCGGCCCTGCCTCCCCACGCCTCAACCCAAAGTGGGGCGCGCCCCCTACACCGCCCCGTAGTTCTCCAGCTTGAACACAGCCGCGGCGCCCACCACGCCGGCGGTGCCGGGAAGCTCGGCCGGAACGATCTTGCAGCACTCCTGCGCGCTGCGGAACGCGCGGCGGCGCACCTCGGCGCGCAGCGGCTCGAACAGGGTGTCACCCGCGCGCGTCACGCCGCCCGCGATCACCACCATCTCGGGGTTCAGGATGTTGATGATGCTCGCCACCCCGGCCCCCAGGAACCGCGCCGTGTCCTTCATCACCTCGGCCGCGTAGGCGTCGCCCTGCACCGTGGCCTCGTACACCGTGGCGGCGGTGATGTCCTCGAGCTTGCCGTCCACCATGTCCACCAGCGAGGTCTCGGCGCCCGCCTCGATCCCCTCGGCCGCGCGCAGCGCGATGGCCGGGCCGCTGGCGTACTGCTCCAGGCAGCCGTAGTTGCCGCACTTGCACTTGCGGCCGTTGCTGTCGATGGTCATGTGCCCGATCTCACCGGCCACGTCGCTGCAGCCGTGATAGATCTGCCCGTCCAGCACGATCCCGCCGCCGATGCCGGTGCCCAGCGTCAGCCCCACCAGGCTGCTCACGCCGCGGCCCGCGCCCAGCCACCATTCGCCGTAGGTGGCGCAGTTAGCGTCGTTGTCCAGGGCGCAGGGCAGTTTCACCTGGTTGGCCACCAGGTCGCGCAGGGGAAAGTTGCGCCATCCCAGGTTGGGAGTGTTGATCACCGTGCCCGTCTTGCGGTCCAGCGGCCCCGGCGAGCCGATGCCCACCCCCGCCACCGCCGCCCGCGACGTGCCCTGCGCCGCCGTCACCTCGGTGATGGCCGCCTCCACCAGCGACACGATGCGGTCCACGACGAACTTGGCGCCGCGCACCGACTCGGTGGGAACCGTGCGGAAGCCCAGCACCTCGCCACCCTCGATGGGCACCAGCCCCACGACGATGTTGGTGCCCCCAAGGTCCACCCCCACGATCCACTTCTTCTCGGCCGTTCCGGGCGTCATACGCTCTCCTGTTGGGCGCCTCGCCGCGCCCGTGCGGCGATCGGGCGCCAAGGTAACATGCGGTCTGGACGGTTGAAAGTGCGTGCGGTCGCAGGCACGCGGGGCGGGCCGTCAGCTGATGCGGGTCACGCGCAGCGAAGGGTCCGGCCGCAGCTCGGCGAGGCCCGCGAGGGCCCGCGTCTGCCCCGTGCGCCGGATGGTTTCCAGGATCTCCCGGTTCCGCCGGACCACCTGCGGATCCTTGTACGGGCGATCGTGGTGAAGGTGCATGCAGACGGCCCGGTGCCGAACCTGGATCCCACGCACCCCCAGGTTCACGAGCCGGTAGCCCACAGCCCGGTCCAGCCCGCCGTAGCCCATCGCCATGTCGAAGCCGTTGACCGCGTAGATGGCGTCGCGCGCCACGGACGAGTTGTTGCCCGCGAACAGCGGCGCCGTCGGCGTCAGCCGGTCCAGCAGCGCCGCGGCGCGGGGAGAGCGGATGAGCCGCAGCGCGCGCCGGCCCGGGCGCCATCCACGGTCACGCAGCCAGCCCAGGTCGGCGAACCGCCCTTGGCGCACGTCATCCACGGTGATGGCGTCGCTGACCTCAGCGGGCAGCTTCACGTAGCCGCCGCCCAGGTATCTCCCCGGGCGCGCGAGCTGGAGATGCGCCTCGACGAGGTCGCTCCGCGGGATGGTGTCGCCGTCCGTGAACATCAGCGTGTCGCCCCCCGCAGCTTCGATGGCCCGGTTGACGATCTCGCTCTTGCGGAAGCCCCGGTCCTCATGCCACACGTGCACCACTTCCAGCCCCGACGCGGCGCAGACGCGACGGATGACCTCGGGCGTTTCGGGCCCGGAGCCGTCGTCGGCCACCAGCAGCTCGAAATCTTTCCGAGACTGGCCGGCGTAACCCCAGAGCACCCGCTCCAGGTCGCGCGGCTTGTTGTACGTGGAAACGATGACCGACAGGGCCACGGGTCAGCCCGCGGGAAGCGCCAGCACTTCGCTGGTGGCGTCCAGGTCGCTTCCCAGGATGGGAGACAGCGTGTAGCCCAGGCCGCGCAGCACCTGCAGCGACGCGTGGTGCACTTCCGGTCCGTGGGTGGAAAGGAAGATGACGGGGCGATGGCGGGCCAGCGTGTCGCGTCCGCCCTCCAGCACGGAAAGCTCCGCCCCCTCGACGTCGATCTTCATCGCCGAAGGCGCCAGCCCATGCTCCGCGCAGTAGTCGTCCAGCCGCACCGTCCTCACCTCCAGCGCGCCCGCGTCGGCCAGGCGCCCCGTGCCGCTCCCGGTGCCGAAGTCGAAGCGCGCCGTCCCCGCCCGGTCGGCGACGGCCGCCTGCTCGACTCGGACGTTCGACAGCCGGTTGATGCGCACGTGGCGGCGCAGGAAATCGGCGTTCGCGGGGTTGGGCTCGAACGCGTGCACCCGCCCCGCGTCGCCGACGAGGACAGAGGAGAGAAGGGTGTAGTAGCCCACGTGCGCGCCCACGTCCAGCACGGTGGCGCCGGAGCGCAGGTGCCGCTCGAACAGGTGCGTCTGCTCGCGCTCGTAGGTGCCGTTGAGGATGCGGAGGATCTTGCCGCGGCTGGCCGGCAGCCACCAGCGCCCCCGCAGCCGCCCCGCGACGATCGGAAGCCTCACGACCCCAGCTGCAGCACCGCCAGGAAGGCCTCCTGGGGGATTTCGACGCTGCCCACCTGCTTCATCCGCTTCTTGCCCTCCTTCTGCTTTTCCAGGAGCTTGCGCTTGCGCGAGATGTCGCCGCCGTAGCACTTGGCGGTCACGTTCTTCCGCAGGGCGCTGATGCTTTCGCGGGCGATGATCTTCTGCCCGATGGCCGCCTGGATCACCACCTCGAACTGCTGCTTGGGGATCAGCTCCTTGAGCTTTTCGGCGATGTTGCGGCCGTACTCGTACGCCTTTTCGCGGTGGATGATCACGCTGAACGCGTCCACCGGGTCGCCGTTGATCAGCATGTCCAGCTTCACCAGCGGGTTGGGCCGGTACCCCGCCAGGTCGTAGTCCAGCGACGCGTAGCCGCGGGTCACCGACTTCAGCCGGTCGTAGAAGTCCAGGACGATCTCGGCCAGGGGCAGCTCGTACTGCAGCTCCACCCGCTGCGGGTCCGGGTACGTCATCCCCATGAAGTTGCCGCGCCGCTCGTGGCACAGCTTCTGGACGGCGCCGATGTACTCCGCTGGGCACATCACCCGGGTGCGGACGTACGGCTCCTCGATCTCGTCGATCTTGGTGGGGTCCGGAAGGGTGCTGGGGCTTTCCACCCACAGCTCCCGGCCGTCCGTCATCTTCACCGTGTACTTTACGTTGGGCACGGTGGTGATCAGGTCCAGATCGTGCTCGCGCTCCAGCCGCTCCTGGACGATCTCCATGTGCAGCAGCCCCAGGAACCCGCAGCGGAAGCCGAAGCCCAGCGCCAGCGACGTCTCGGGCTCGTACACCAGCGAGGCGTCGTTCAGCTTCAGCTTGGCGAGGGCGTCGCGCAGCTCCTCGTACTGCTCGGTGTCGGTGGGATAGATCCCCGCGAACACCATGGGCTTCACTTCCTGGTAGCCGGGGAGCAGCTCCGTCGCCTGGTTTTCGGCGTCGAGGATGGTGTCGCCGGAGCGGGTGTCGGCCACCCGCTTGATGCCGGCGATGATGTAGCCCACCTCGCCCGGCCCCAGCTCGGGCACCGGCTGCCGGCCCAGCTGCATGTAGCCCACCTCGTCGATGGGGTACACCGAGTCGTTGCTGCCGAAGGCGATGCGCGTCCCCGGGCGGAACACCCCGTCCACCACGCGGATGCTGGGCACCGCGCCCACGTACTTGTCGTAGTACGAGTCGAAGATCAGCGCGCGCGGCGGGGCGTCACGGTCACCCCGCGGCGGCGGCACCTTGGCGACGACGGCCTCCAGGATCCCGTCGACCCCGATCCCCGACTTGGCCGAGGCCAGCAGCACGTCGCCGGGGTCCACCCCCAGCAGGTCCACCAGCTCGCCGCGGCGGCGCTCCGGCTCGGCGCCCGGAAGGTCGATCTTGTTGAGCACGGGGATGATCTCCAGCCCCGCCTCCATCGCCAGGAACAGGTTCGAAAGCGTCTGCGCCTGCACCCCCTGCGAGGCGTCCACCACCAGGATGGCGCCCTCGCACGCCGCCAGCGAGCGCGACACCTCGTAGGTGAAGTCGACGTGCCCGGGGGTGTCGATCAGGTTCAGCTGGTACTCGAGGCCGTCGTTCGCGCGGTAGCGCATGCGCACGGCGTTGAGCTTGATGGTGATCCCCCGCTCGCGCTCGATGTCCATGGAATCGAGCACCTGGTCCTTCATCTCGCGCAGCTGAAGCGTTCCCGTCTGCTCCAAGAGGCGGTCGGCCAGTGTGCTCTTGCCGTGGTCGATGTGGGCGACGATGCAGAAGTTCCGGATATTTTCAAGTCGCAACGTGCGTTTCCCGCTCGCAGAAATTCGTCGGTCAGGTCTGGTGCAAAGCTCTGTAAGGTAACCCCCCGGCCGGGGCGCGAGAAAGCCCCTGCCCGCGCATGGGTCATTCAACCCGTTGCCGCGCAACCGGGTGGCCCCTATTGTTCCGCCCGTTGCCTTTCCCCGCGGTGAGCCGTGCGACCCGACCTTCCCCAGACCCCGCATCAAGACATGATGAAGCATTTTGTGATTACGGCCGCGGTGCTCGCCGCCGTTCCCGCCACGGCGCAGGTGTCGCTGAACTCGCGCGCGCTGGGCATGGGCGGCGCCTACATCGGCGTGGCCCGCGGCCAGGAGTCGCTGCACCTGAACCCCGCCAACCTGGGGCTCGCCAACAGCCCGCACTGGTCGGCGGCCATCCCGCAGCTGGCGTTCGGCGTGCAGACCATCGGCGTGGAACCGGGCGACCTGTGGGACCTGCGCGAGTTCGGCGGCATGGAGCCGGCCGAGCGCGAGGCTTTCCTGGCGAAGATTCCCGCATCGGGCACGGGCGGCGAGATCGACCTGCGCGCGCCGCTGTTCTCGCTGCAGGTGGGCCGCTTCGCCGTGGGCGCGGGCTACGCGCTGGTGGGCGATCACACCGTCAACCGCAGCATCGTGGACCTGGTGCTCAACGGGTTCGAGCAGAGCAAGCTCGGCCAGTACAACATCCAGAACACGGGCGGGTTCCGCGCGTCGTTCTTCGACATCCACGCCGCGTACGGCCGGCGCATCGGGCCCCTCGCGCTGGGCGTCACCGGCCACTACTACATCCCGCAGGAGATGGTGCGGTCGGCGTTCGTGGAGCAGGACACCATCTTCACCGGCCCCATTCCCAGCGACATCCGGGTGACGTACCAGGGCGTGCGCGCCGAGGGCGGCAGCGGGTTCGGCGTAGACGTGGGCGCGGCCCTGCAGCCCATCCCGGGGCTCACCCTGGGCGTGGCGCTGGACAACGCCTTCAACTCGCTGCAGTGGAACGAGGACCTGCGCGTGCGCACGCTGACGCTCGACCGCAACGACTACGAGACGGGCGACGCCGAAGCGCTGCTGACCCGCTACGAGGAGAGCGACGCGGACTACGCCGACACCGGCGCCGACCCGCAGACCCGCGCGCTGGCCCAGCAGATCCTGGGCGAGCGCGACCAGGGGCTGCCCATGACGCTGCGCGTGGGTGGGGCCTTCGCCCTGCCCACCTCCACCACGCTGGGCGTGCAGTACCAGTCGCAGCTGGAGGACAGCCCGGTGAGCGGCATGTGGGAGAACCAGGTGAGCGTGGGCGTGCAGCAGAAGCTGCCCATCATCACCCTGCGCGCCGGTCTGGCCAGCGACATGGCGGACGGCAGCATGCTCACCGGCGGGCTGACGCTGGGCCCCATCCAGCTGGGCGTCGCGCGCCTGAGCGGGGCCGGCGAGCGGCACGGCTGGGTGTACACCTTCGCCCTCAGCGGCCGCAGCGACACCACCATGCCCTGATCCGCCTCGGCGGGTCGGGATCGAAACAGGCCGGCGGCTCACACGAGCCGTCGGCCGGTTCGTTTTTGCCGCGCGACCGGCCATTGACGGGGCGGCGGTCCTGTATACTTTGTCCACGTACGACGCGAGTGGGGAACGGTCACCTACGCCGAATGGGAGCGAATCGTGGAATCAAACGCGCCTTCGGGCCAGTATCGAACAGCCAGCGAGATCGTTGCAGAGGACATTCGCCGGTCGCCTCGCTATCAGGAGGAGTACCGTATCCGGCTGAATGCGCTTCGAGCAGAAATCCAGAAGGGACGCGACTCGCTGGACCGAGGCGAAGGGATTCCGGGGGACGAAGCCTTCGCATGGATCCGCGCGCGCCTTCGAGAGGCGACGCCAGGCCAACCGTACCGCATGCCGGAGGTCCCCACCCGGAAGTCGGCTGTGCCGCCGACCCCCTGATGGGTTGGTCGGCCGAGCGCGCGATCAGGCGGCGGCGCCCAGGCCGAAGCTGCCCTCGCGCAGGAAGCCCGTGATCAGGCCCTGCACGTCGCGGCGGTTCATGATGAAGGTGTGGCGGCTAGGGACCACGGCGTGCTCGCGGGCGCCTTCCAGGTGGGTTTCGGACACCTGGACCTTGCCGTCGCGCAGGCCGGCGATGATTCCCACGTCCACGTCGCCGGGAAGGCGCAGGGTGCGGGCAGTGCTCTCGGGATGCGTCACCAGGTCGTGGATGTGCGGCATCAGCCAGCCGATCCAGCGGGCGTAGCGGTCCGCGGTGGTGCTCCCCTGGTTGGGCGGCGCCAGCATCACCACGCGGCCCACGCGCTCCGGCCGGTGCTCCGCCAGCAGCCCCCGGATGATGATGTTGCCCATGCTGTGGCCCACGAAGTGGACCGCGGGCGCGTCGCCCAGGGCGGCTTCCACGTGGCGGGCCAGGGTTCCGCTGAGCCCGCGAATCGTCCCGGTCGTGCTCCAGTAGCCGAAGCTGGCGGCGCGAAAGCCCTGGCGCTCCAGGCGCCGCGCGAGCAGCAGCATGGAAACGGGGGTGCGTCCCAGGCCGTGCACCAGGAACACCAGTTCGCGCCGGTCCCCCGCCACGGGCGCCGCGCGCCGGCGCACGGCGCCCGCCGACGCCGCGCCCGCGAGCGCGGCCAGCGCGACGCCGATCCCCAGCTTGCGCCGCGTCACCGCCACCCTACGCCGCCTCGCGCCGGCTGCCTACGGCCCACAGGCGCAGCAGCAGCTCTTCGATGGCCTGGCGGTCGTTCAGCGACGCCGACTTCAGCAGCCGGTCCGTCCGCAGCAGCTCGGTCATCGCCCGGTCCACCTCCGGCAGCGACCACTTCCGCGCCTGCGGGCCGATGCGGCGGGCCATCCACTTCTGGTACGGCTTCAGCTCGCGCTCCAGTGCGCCCTGCCCCCCCGCGCACACCAGGCCGATGCGCAGCAGCGTCCCTCCCATGCCGATCACCAGCCCCACGCCGTTCTCCCCCTGCTCCAGCAGCACGGGAAGGGTGGCGATGGCTTCGCGGAAGCGGCGCTCGGCGACCAAGTCGAACCACGCCCAGCGGTCCTGCCGGGGCACGGCCCCGCCCACGGCGCGCACGTCGTCCAGCGTCACGCGCTTCCGGCCCTGGACGTAGGCCGCCAGCTTCCGGATCTCGGACGAGAGCGTCCCCAGGTCTACCCCCACCCCGCCGACCAGCGCGCGCGCCGCCTCGGGCTCCCACTCCACCCCGGTCTCCTCGCGGGCGCTCTCCATCACCCATCCCGGCGCGTCGTCGTGGGAAAGGGGCGAGAACTCGATGGAAACGGCGTGCTTCTTCAGCTCGTCGTAAAACTTGGCCTTGGAGCCGGAGGGGATGGCGGCGGTGAGAACGAGCACCAGCCCGGCCGGGGGCGCCTTGCACGCGGCCAGCACCACGTCGCGCGCGGTGACCGAAAGCCCCTGCGCGTCGCGGACGATGACCACGCGGTGCTCGGCCATCATCGGCGGCGTGCCGATCATGGAGGCCAGGCTTTCGGCGGCGACGTCGGTGCCGCGCAGCTGGTCGAAGTTGAAGTCGCGGGTGGCGGGGTCCACGTAGGCCGCCACGACGCGGGCCACGGCCTCTTCGCGCAGGAACTCTTCGTCGCCGTGAAAGAAGAACGCACCCCCCGCGACACGGTCGCGGAGAGTGCGGTCCAGCTGGCCGGCACGGATGGGCGGCAAGCCTACTCCTGCGCGGCGTCCGCGTCCGCTGCGTGCCCGGCGGACGTCGCGACGGAGGCGGTGCGGTACAGCACGTCGCGGTAGGGCATGGGGTACACCTGCACGCCCACCTGCTCCAGCCGCGCGCCCAGCCCGGTCTGCGCGTCGTGTGCCTCGGCCGCCATCTCGCTGGCCCCGGCGGACTGCACGGCCAGCGGCGCTTCGGGCTGCGGGCGGGCCCCGTCCGTCTGCACCAGCGTCACGGCGCCCACCGCGGCGGCCGCGGCCAGCGTTCCGGCCACCACCCGCGCCCGCGAGCCGCGGCCGCGCGACGCGCGGGCCTCGTCCTCGTGGTAGATGCGGTGCTGAAGCCGCGCCATGAAATCTTCCGATACCTCCAGCGGGGCCTCGTCGCGCAGCATGCACACGCCCTGCCCCAGCACGCGGTCGTAGCGCGCGCACGACGCACACGTCGCGAGGTGCGCCACGAACCCGGCGCGCGCGTCCTGGGCGAGCAGGCCGTCGCGGAAGTCGGAGTAGCCGTCGAGAAAAACGTCGCAGTCCATCGGTGTCGTCGCCTGCCTGGGTCCATCGGGGTCCCGACCGCGGGGGCCGGTGACGCGCGGTTGTACGCGGCAGCCGCGCGGGAGTTCCACCGTGCGCGTCGCTCGGACACGCCTTCGTCCCCGCCGGTGGACAGCGGCGCGGGCGAACGCCCCATACGATGCATCGGCGCGCGCCAAAAGGAAAGGGTCGGGCCCGTTCTCCGGGCCCGCCCCTCTCGATGCGGCGACTGCGTGCGATCAGTCCAGCAGCGGCGCGATCAGCTGGGCGAAGTTGTTGCGCGCCCGGTTCAGGCGGCTCTTCACGGTGCCCAGGTTGGTGCTGGTGATCTCGGCGATTTCCTCGTACGTCTTGCCCTCCATCTCGCGCAGGACGAAGACGGTGCGGTGGTGCTCGGGAAGCTGGTCGACCGCCGAGTCCACCTGGCTCTTCAGGTGCCGCTTCCGGAACAGGTCGTCCGGCCGGTACGTGTTGTCTTCCCACTCCAGCGGACGCGTGTCGGCGTCGCGGTTCTTCATCAGCGTCTGAAAGAGCACCAGCGGGTTGCGCGAGCGGTTGCGCAGCTCGTTCTTGGCCAGGTTCGACGCGATCGTGTAGATCCAGGTCGAGAACTTCTTGCTCTGGTCGAAGCGGTGAATGTGCCGGTAGACGCGGATGAACGTTTCCTGCACCAGGTCTTCGCCGCGCTCACGGTCGCCCGTGGTGCGGTAGACGAAGTTCAGCAGGCGGTTCTGGTAGCGCTCCACCAACTCGCCGAAGGCCAGCCGGTCGCCCTCGAGGTGCGCGGCGACCACTCCGCTGTCGTCCAGCTGCTTGAGCCGCTCTCGCGGGGTGGGCTGCCGGGCCTCGCGGTCGCGATCGTTGACGAGGAGTTTCAGCATACGTTGGGTCTCCAGGGGTTTAACCGGACGGGCGGCTGCGCCGCTCACCATAGGGCACGTGCCGTACCCCGGGCCGTTGTGGGGTTGGATGCGCCGCAACCCCGCATGGTTGCAAGGCTTCCGCGCTTTTCCGCCGCTGCCGCCTCCCCGGCGCCCGTCCCCTGGGGGGGACAGCCGGTGCGAGGGAGTGACACCCGCCGCGTGTCGGCCTGACATCCGCGTGCCCGTACAACGTTCGTCCCCGCCCCACTCTGACGGTCAGTGGCCGAACACGAACCCGGCGGCGTACAGCAGCGTACAGATGGTCTTGGCGTCGGTGATCTCGCCGTCGCGCACCATCCGCAGCGCCTCGGACATGGGCAGCTTGATGGTTTCCATGAACTCGTCGGCGTCGTACTCCGTTTCGCCGGCGGTCAGGTCCGTGGCCAGGAACAGGTGAATGCGCTCGTCGGTGAAGCCGGGCGTCGTCCAGATGGAGGTCAGGGGGCGCAGCGTGCCCGCCTCCAGCCCGGTTTCTTCGCGCAGCTCCCGGCGCGCGCATTCTTCCCAGGGCTCACCGGGGCGGTCGGGGCGCCCGGCGGGCACTTCGTACAGGTAGCCGCCGGATGCGTACCGGTACTGCCTGACGAGCACGATCTGCGGGTCCGGTCCGCCGGGGTCGCTCAGCACCGGCAGCACCGCCGACGCGCCGGAGTGGCGGATCATCTCCATCTCACCGGTGGACCCGTCGGGAAAGCGGACGGTGTCCACCCCCAGGTCAACGATGCGCCCGCTGTGCACGGGCCGGCGGTTGATGAGCCCCGGTTCGGTCCCGCGTTCTCCGTCTGCCATCCGTTTCTCTCTACGCTGAAGATGATGGAGGAACGCCGCCAGCGGTATGGGCGCTGAACGGCGGTAACTGGATCCTAATCGGGTGTCGGTACCTGCTCCGCGTCGCGGCGGAAGCTGCTGGACGGGTCTGGCCGCGCGTCGAATCAGTCCGGCGCATTCCGCGGGTGGCCCCTCCCCCGGCCCCTCTCCGCATGCTGCGCATGCGGAGAGGGGAGAATTCGAGTGCGCTTCGGCCGGCACTGGCGCATGCCGCGGGCGCCCCCCATCCCCAACCCTTCCCCCGCAAACTGCGCGGGGGAAGGGAGCCAACCCGGTGCGCTTCGGCGGGACCTGGTGCGCGGGCAGGGGCTGCTGGCCGGTGCGCTTCGAGCCAGTCCGGCGCACTCCGCGGCTGCCCTCACCCCCGGCCCCTCTCCCGCAAGCGGGAGAGGGGAGAATTCGATCGCGCTTCGGCTGGCCCGGCGCACTCGGATTCTGGGGTGTACCCCCTCTCCCACGCTGTTTGTGGGAGAGGGTGGCACGCGTGTCAACGCGGCCGGGTGAGGGCCCCACGGCAGCCGAGGCCTCGGCTTCCGTGACCGCTGCCGCGCCCTGGCTGGTACGTGTCCGCCGCTAGATCCTTCGACGCTCCGGCTTCGGCGTTCGGGCTGGTGCCGTGCGCTTGCGCCTCTGGATGACAGGCTTCAGCGCAGCAGCTGGGCGGGATCGACGACCTGCACGGGCCCTACGCCCAGCGCCTCCAGCGGCTCCCGCAGCCGCGCGGCGTCGCCGACGACGATGACGGCGGCGCGGTCGGGCATCAGGCGGCGCCGGGCGGCTTCGCGCACCTCCTCGCGGGTGACGGCCACCAGCCGGTCGCGGTACGTCTGGTAGTAGTCGTCGGAAAGGTCGAAGGTGGCGATGGTGCTCAGCTTCCCGGTGATGCCCTCCGTGGTTTCCATCCCCAAGGGAAAGATCCCCGCCAGGTAGCTGCGCGCGTTGTCGATCTCGTCCTCGGGCACCAGCTGCTCCTGGAGCTTGCGCATGTCGAGCAGGATCTCGCTGACGGAGTGCGCGGTGCCCTCGACCTGGATGGCCCCGCCCACGTGAAAGGTGCCCGGCAGCCTGCGCATCCCAAAGCTGGAACTTACGCCGTAGCTGTAGCCCAGCCGCTCGCGCAGGTTCAGGTTCAGACGCGACGCAAAGCTGCCTCCCAGCATGGTGTTCAGCACCGTGATGGCGAAGAAGTCGTCCGTGGTCCGCGGCACGCCCACGTGCCCCACCCGCACCTCGCTCTGTACCGCGCCGGGGCGGTCGGCCAGGATGATGGTGGTTTCCCCCAGCCGGTTGTGCGTCTCCGGCGCGCGCGGAGGCGGCACGGTGCCCGTCCAGCCGCCGAAGTGCCTTTCCGCCAGGCTCACCACCTCGTCCAGCGTCAGGTCGCCGCCCGCGCACAGCCAGGCGCCGCCGGGGCGGAAGTGCGATTCGTGGAACGCCGCCGCGTCCTCCCTCGTGAGCGTTGCGAGGGTTTCGGCCGGGCCGGTCAGCCGGCGCGAGAACGGATGGTCTTCGGGGTAGATGAACTTCGTCACCAGCTCGTCGGCCAGCCCGGAGGGGTCCGCTCGGCGCTGCGCCAGCGAGGCCAGCCGCTCGTCGCGGATGCGCTGCGCCTCGTGCTCGGGGAACGTGGGGCGCATCGCCAGGTCGGCCACCACCTGCATCGCCTCGTCGGCCCGGGCGCGCAGGCCCGTAAAGCCGACGAGGGTGATGTCCCACGAGTTGGTGCTGTCCAGCACCAGCCCCAGCTCGTCTACCCGCTCGGCGATGGCGGCGGCGTCGCGTTCGCCTGCGCCGGACTCCAGCAGGCCCGAGGTGAACGAGCTCAGGCCCGCGCGCTCCTCCGTTTCGGAGAGCCCGCCGGCCGGAATCACCAGGTCGATGGTGACCAGCGGAAAGGCGTGCCTTTCTGCCACCAGCACCTGCAGCCCGTTCGCCAGCGTGGCGCGCTGCACGGCCGGAAAGTGAAAGGGCCGCAGCGGCCCTGGCGCGGGGGGACGGGCGCGGTCCAGGACGGCGGCGGGCGCGGTCACGCGGCCTCCTGGGGAACGTACGTCAGCACCACGCGGCTCTCCCCGGAAAGGTACTCGTTTACGAAGCGGCGCACGTCGGCGGCGGTGACGGCGCGGTAGCGGTCCAGCTCGGTTTCGATCAGCCCCGGGTCGCCGAAGTAGGTTTCCAGCATGGACAGGGCGTCCGCCCGCTCGCTGGTCTTCTGCAGGCCGAGGAGGTGCCGCGCCTCCAGTCCGGTGACGGCCCGTTCCATCTCGCGGTCCGTCGGGCCTTCCCGTCCCAGCGTGCCCAGCTCCTCCAGCAGCGCCTGCTCCACCGGCCCGGGCGGCTGGCCCGGCAGCACGCTGCCGCGCATGACGAACAACGACGCGCCGGTGACCACGGGAAACACCATGGCGGTGATGGCGCTGGCCAGCCGCCGCTCGCGTACGAGAGAGCGGTACAGCCGGGCCGACTTGCCGCCCGCCAGCAGCTCGGAAAGCACGTCGGCGGCGTAGTAGTCGGGGGTGCCGTACGGGGGAATGCGGTATCCCAGGTACACGCGTGCCGCGGCCACGGCCTGCGCCACCGTTTCGCGGATCTCGCGGCCCAGCTGCAGGGGGCTGACGCCGGGCGTGCCGGGGAGCGGCGGGAGCCCGGGGCCCCGGGGGATGGGCCCGAAGTAGCGCTCGATCAGCGACCGCGCCGTGTCGCGGTCGAAGTCGCCGCACAGGGTGAGCACGGCGTTGTCTGGCGCGTAGAAGGTGCGGAAGAAGTCGGCGACGTCGTCCAGGCTGGTCGCGTCCAGGTCTTCCATGCTGCCCATGACCGAGTGGTGGTACGGGTGGTCGGGCGGAAACACCAGCCGCTGCATCCGCTCGTCCCAGTCGCCGTACGGCGCGTTGTCCATGCGCTGGCGGCGCTCGTTCTTCACCACCTCGCGCTGGTTGTCGAACTTTTCCTGGGTGAGCGCGGGGAGGAAGAAGCCCATCCGGTCGCTGTCCAGCCACAGCGCCAGCTCCAGGTGGCTGGCGGGGACCGTGGTGTAGTAGGTGGTGCGGTCCAGCCAGGTGCTGGCGTTGATGGACCCGCCCACGCGCTCCACCATCTGCATGTGCTGCGTGTCGGGAACGTTCTGCGAGCCCTGGAACATCATGTGCTCGAACAGGTGCGCCAGCCCGGTGCGCCCCGGCCGCTCGTTCCGGCTGCCGACGTTGTACCAGAAGTTCACCGTCACCACGGGAAGGGAATGGTCTGCGGAAAGCACTACCCGCAGGCCGTTGCCGAGCGTGTATCGTTCGATGGGGATCTGCATCGGGTAACTACGGGAAAGACGGTAAGAACGGTAAAAACGGCAACTGCGGTGACCGGGGCGGGAGCACGAAGAGCCCATCGCGGCGCATCCCGTGGTGACCGTCCCGACCGTAGTTACCGTGGTTGCCGAAGTTCACAGCGCCTGCAGCAGCGCGAACGGCAGGCTGAAGCTTTCGCGGATCAGGTGCTTGCGCTCCACGCTGCGGCTCTCGGAGATGGGGCTGGTGAGCGTGGGCGAGGTGTATCCGCGGAAGCCCACCAGCCGCGCCAGCAGCTTCAGCCGCAGCATGTGGAAGGGGTCGCTCACCAGCACGGCCGTGTCCATCTTGCGGTTGCCCATCAATTCGGAGACGGACTGCATGGATTCCAGCGTCGTCATCCCCGACTTCTCCACCAGGATGGCGTTGCCGGGAACGCCGCGCCGCATGGCGTAGCGCCGGCCCACCTCGCCCTCGCTGACGGTGTCGCCCGGGGCCTGCCCGCCCGTCATGATCATCCGCGGCGCGATTCCCTTTTCATACAGCGAGATGGCGTGGTCCAGCCGCGCCTGCAGCACGGGCGAGGGGCGGCCGTCGTACTGGGCCGCGCCCAGCACCACGATGGCATCCGCCTTTTGCGCCTCGTTGCGACGCCCATACAGGTGGATGGCGGCCACGGTGAGCGCCCAGCAGGCAACCATGAAGATCGCCAGCTTCACCAGCCCGCGGACGATGCGCACGGGCCACGGGTCGCGCCGGCGCGGGGGGGCCGGCGCGCGGTCCCCCGGCGCGACGGGCGGAGGGGCGTGGGGATCGGAGTGGGTCACGAGGTCAGGTCCGCTGCAGAAGGCGCTCGCGAAGGAGTGTGGGTCCCAGGTCGGCTCGCAGGAACTGCTCCGCTTCGTCGGCGCCGGCCGTCAGCCGGTCCTCCACCTCGGCCAGCAGCTCGCGGTCGGCGCTGTCGGCCGCGCCCTCGGCCCGGGCGAAGGCTTCCCACGCAGGGTCTTCCCACCCCTGCGCGCCCATCGCCAGCGCGGCCAGCAGCTGCACCTCGACGTCTTCGTGGCGCTCCCCGGCCGCCTGGTGAAGCTGCTCGGCGCTCTCCTCGCCGCGTCCCGCGTCCGCCAGCGACAGGCCGAACAGGGCGCGTAACCAGCTGTCGTCGGGCGCGTGCGACAGCGCTTCTTCCAGCGCGTCAAGCCCCTCGCTGGTCTTCCGGGCCAGGAGAAGAGCGATGCCGAGCTCCATGTGGATGGCCGCGTCGTCGGGCGCCAGCCTGCGGGCGGCCTCCAGCTCCACCAGCGCCTCGTCGAACAGCCCCTCGCGAGACAGGTAGGCCCCGTACGCCTGGCGCGCGAAGGGAAAGTCGGGCGCAGTGAGTGCGGCCATGCGCAGCGCCCCCTCACCCGCGGGGTCGTCCAGCGCGGCGACGGCGGTGCCGGCGACGGCCAGGACGAACGGGTCTTCCGGCTGCAGTTCCAGCGTGCGGCGGAACATGTCGTACGCCTCGCCTTCCTCGCCCAGGCGCTGCGCGGCGATCCCCATCCAGCACAGCACGCGGGGATCGTCGGCGTGCGACTCCAGCTCATCGGCCAGAAGCTGGTGAGCCTCGTGCCAGCGATCCTGCTCGCCCAGCGCCTCCACCTCGGCCACCAGCGCCTCGGCCGTTTCGTGCCCCGCCGCTCCAAACCCGTTCTCGCTCATCCGCCGTCCGTCGATGGTTCCCGGCCCGTGTGCGTCCCGCGCGATGCCGGGGCGCCATTGGAATCCTGCCCCCGCCCGCCCCCCGCCGCAAGGGACCGTCTGCCGCGGCGATAGCCATCGCTTCCTGTGCCACCACCCCTGGATGGCCGGGAGCAGACTACGGTCAACTGTCACGACACGAACTCAGGGGCATCTTTCGCACCACGTTTGACGGCGCGCTCCAGCCGCCGTCGTTTCACTGGTTACATTCCATATATGGATCATAATCACCGGACGTTATCGATACATGGAACACTAAGAGCGTATCCGGCGATCCTGTGCAAATCGTCGCTCGCTAGTCGGGACGGGCTACGCACGGCTGACGGCCCGGCGCGCATTCCCGCGCTCCGGGTGCTCGAACGCTTCAGCGAACTCACCGAGTTCAGCGGCATCCATTCCCAATGCCCTTCCATGCTCCCGCCAACTATTCACCGCGCGCTCGACCTCGCCGAGGATCTCTCTCGCGCGGCTTGGACCGACCTGAAAATACGAAGCGGAGTCCAGTAGAGCTTCGATCGTGGCGCCGGGGCCAGTCTCTTCCGTGATCCACGTCTTCAACTCGCGCTGCCGGTCCGGGAACGGGTTCACGTCGAACGCGGGTGCCAAGCGCCACTTGCCGCGGTCTACGTGGAGGAATCCATGGTTGTGCAGGTGATCGTCGACGTTGGTGATCAAGATCGAAAAGGCGATCCGACGCCAGAGTTCTTCCACGTCTGCACGCGGCTCGGCGCCGTACATTCGAAGAGCATCGGCGATCTCCGCATAGGTGTGGTCGCTCGGATCGTCAGGCTCAACCCCCAGCATGGTCGCCGCCGAGACGTACATGATCCGGCCGCCATCCATGCGATCGAAGCGCCGAACCAGCGCTACGGGAACTCCGGCGCTGGTAACCAGCCTCGTGTGTGCGGCGCGGATGCCGGCGCGCTCGGCAAGCTGCATCGCCAGCACCTCTCCTTTAGTGACCGCTCGTTCGTCGTGCACGCTCGGGAACTTGCCGATGGAGAGGTGGCCGGCATCGTCGACTACGGTGCACTTCGGACGCATGCCACCCAACGACGTTCCGCGGCCCCGCAGGTACGCGAGGTCCGCGGCCGACTCCGTGTTCGTCTCTACCGCGCGTGTCGCGGCCAAAAGATCCCGCAACTCCACCAGGGGCGGCACCCCGCGCCCGCCCGGCTCCGGGGCCCGGCGGAAAACGCCCTCTTCATCGCGAAACCTGAGCGCGCCGATCCGGCTGGCATCGTCGACCGCCAGGAGAAAGTCCAGCGACCCCGCAATCGGGGGCACGTCGTTCCCGCCGCGGCGGGCCTGTTCCCGCCTCTTGGCGTGGTCGCGCAAGATGACGCGGCGGGCCCACCCATCTGGTTCGGTGTCCGCGATGGCGGCGTGGAAGACGGAACCCTCCTTCGACTTGCGATGGAACTGCGGACCCGCGACCAGCCGGAGCCCGGGCTCCAGGCTGAAGCGGTCCGCAGCCGCCAGCCACTCGGGATGGTACTCGAACGAGGCACTCTCCCGCGGCCCCTCCTGGTTGTAGCGCAGGAGCCCGATCAGGCGGCCAGAGTCGCCCAGGCACACGTCGATCGTGCGCGTCACAACGCCCGGACCTTCCGGGAAACGCGAACGCGCTTGGGAACGCGCTCGGCGTCGAGCATCAACCCATGCTCGTCGTGCCGTGCGTCGGCGACGTCTTCGAACGGCGATCCCAATCCGAGAACGAACAGTGCCATCGCATACGTGCCGATCGCCACCGTCGCGTCACCCTTCTCCACCCGCAGGTACGTACCCCTCGCCACGCCGATGCGCTCGGCCATCATGGCGATGGTGAGACCGCGCTTGCGCCGCGCGAGTGAGATATCCCGTCCGAGCTTCTCCAGCGAACGCCGCAGACGCGTCGGCATCAGGTCGAACACTCCGGACTTCATAGCCTTGTGTATCGAACGTGATAGGGCCTCTCCGTATCATACATTGTACTTTAGGCTCGGTGCAAGGACAAGCGTGGCATAAACGCGCAAACCCCGGAGCGGGGCTCCGGGGTTTGCGCATGTCCGTGAATGCCTGGGACGGGACTCGAACCCGTAAGGGCGTAGCCCGGCAGATTTTAAGTCTGCTGTGTTTGCCGATTTCACCACCCAGGCGCAGCGAGAACGGTCCGATCGGGACGACTCGCGTGCTTCAACATAATCCCAAGTCCCGCGTTCATCCACCGTTCCGATTCGCCGACCCGAATCCACCCGTTCAGTCTAATGCGTGCCGGACAGCGGATCGCGGGCTCGGGGCTTGGGCGGGAGCGCCTGCTTGGGGTCGCCGCCGATGCCCAGCCAGTCGCCCACGCCGCGCATCGTGCGGCCGAACCAGCCGCCGAAGTCGTCCGGGTGCAGCGGGCATTGCTCCGTCGGCTCGGTGCCGGGAAGGAAGTACTCCGTCGCCACCTGCTCGCCGGGGCATCCGCCGGTCGCCAGGCGGCCCGTTGAGCGGTCGATCTGCACGCTCGTAAGGTCCGAGGGCGGCGTCCACGCGGTGGGCGCGCCGTGCCGCTGGTAATACGACGCCATCACCTTGCCCCACACCGGCGCCGCCAGTCCGCCGCCCGACGCGTTGGCCAGGATGCGCGCGGGACGGTCGAAGCCCAGCCACACGCCCGCCACCACGTCGGGAGTGGCACCCACGAACCACACGTCCGCCGCATCGTTCGTCGTTCCCGTCTTCCCCGCGGCGGCGATGGTGTACGGCAGCCCCGCCGTCCGCACGCCCGATCCCGTGCCCCGGTCCACCACGTCGCGCATCAGCGAGGTGGTCAGGTAGGCCACCCCAGGCGACATCACGTAGCGCTTGGCCGACTTGGCCTCCCACACCACGCGGCCATTGGAATCCACCACCCGCTGGATGAGCCGGGGCTTCACCGCGGCGCCGCCGTTGGCGAACGGGGCATAGGCGGCCACGAGCTCGATGGGGATCACCGAGGCCGCGCCCAGGAAGGTAGACGGATACGGCTTGATCTCCGTCGTGATGCCCATGTCGTGCGCGGCCTGCACCACGCGCGTGGCGCCCACCTTCTGCCCCAGGACCACCGCCGCGCGGTTGGACGAGGTGCGCAGCGCCCCGCGCATGTCCATCGTGAGCGAGTCGGAGATGTGGTCGGCGGGATAGTAGCCGCCCGTGGAATCCGTGGCACCCGGACCCACCAGCGGCTCGGTGATGGGAATGCCCTTCGCCAGCGCCGCGGAGTACACAATGGGCTTGAAGGCCGAACCCGCCTGCCGGCGCGCCTGCGTGGCGCGGTCGAACTGGCTGAGCGCGTAGTCGCGGCCGCCCACCAGGGCCAGCACGTTGCCGTTATCGGGGTCCATCGCCACGAACATCCCCTGCAGGCACGCGCCGGGGTTGGCCGGCTTGCCCCCGCCGCAGGATGCACCGCGGAAGCGGCCGTGGGCTCCGCGCTCCACCGCGCGGATCTGCGCGACAAGCGCCTGCTCGGCGGCGGACTGCAGGGCCGGGTCGAGCGAGGTGTACACGCGGTAGCCCGCCTGGTCGGCGTCGGTGCCGAAGCGCTCGCGAAGCTCGCGGCGCACCGCGGCGACGAAGTACGGCGCACGACCGCGGGCCTCGGGCGGCGGGGCCAGGCCCAGCGGCTCGGCGATGGCGGCCTGCGCCTCTTCGCGCGAGATCACGCCGGATGATGCCATCATCCCCAGCACCAGGTCGCGGCGGCTGCGCACCGCGTCGGGGTTGCGGCGGGGATCGTAGAACGACGGGTTGCGCGGGATGGCGGCCAACATGGCGGCCTGGGCGTTGGTCAGCTTCGTCGCCGACTTGCCGAAGTACCCCTGCGACGCCGCTTCCACCCCATAGAGACCGGCGCTCAGGTAGATCTGGCTCAGGTACATCTCCAGGATCTCGTCCTTGGAGAACTCGCCCTCGATCTTCCGCGCCAAAGTGATCTCCCACAGCTTGCGCCGCAGCGTCTTTTCGCGCTTCAGGTGCTGGGGAAAGACGTTCCGCGCCAGCTGCATGGTGACGGTGCTGAAGCCCTGGCTCCAGCTGAGCGAGCGGACGTTACGGGCCATGGCGCCGAACGCACGGCGCCAGTCCACGCCCTTGTGGCGATAGAAACGCTTGTCTTCCACGGCCAGGAAGGCGCCCGACACGTGGGCGGGAATGCGCTCCAGCGGCACCACGATGCGGCGCTCGGGGGCAAGATGGGCCACCAGCTGGCCACGGCCGTCGTACACACGCGTGGCCTGCGGGGGCGCGTAGTCACGCAGCGCCACGACCGATGGGCAGTCCGCGCCCGAGCAGCGGGGCCACAGCCACGCCAGCGCGCCCACGCCCGCCGCCGCGCCGACGGCCAGCACGACCAGCAGGACGCGAACGGTGGTGCGCAGCCGTGAGCGTCCGCCGCGGGTGGCGGCACGGGGCCGGGTGGTCTTGCGTGCCATCTGGCTCGGGGAAAACGGGATGGAGAGTCTGCCAGGAGGTCCAGCTGTGTACCGGCGCGGGACGGGTGGTGTTCCGAGTCCGCCGCTGCTCCGGTTTCCGTCGACGGGTGGAGACTCAGCCGCGCAGCAGCCGCCCGCCGTCGACGACCAGCGTTTCGCCGGTAACGAAGTCCGCCTCCACAAGATACAACAATGCGCGCACCACGTCTTGCGGCGATCCGTTGCGCTGCAGCGGCGCGCGCCGCGCCAGCTCCGCGATCTCTGCCTCGGTGAGGTGTTCCGGCGGCAGCACGGTGCCGGGCGCAATGGCGTTTACGCGAACGTCGGGCGCAAGGTTTCGCGCGGCTACCTTCGTCAGGTGAATGAGCCCCGCTTTCGACACCGCGTGGGCGGCGTAGGCGGCCCACGCCTGCATCCCCGCGAGGTCCGCGAGGTTGATGACGGTGCCCTTCCGTTCGCGAAGGGTGGGCGCGAGGTGCCGGATGAGGAAGAAGGGCGCCTTCAGGTTGACGGC
Source organism: Longimicrobium sp. (assembly GCF_036388275.1). Classification (NCBI taxonomy): domain Bacteria; kingdom Pseudomonadati; phylum Gemmatimonadota; class Longimicrobiia; order Longimicrobiales; family Longimicrobiaceae; genus Longimicrobium; species Longimicrobium sp. The sequence continues at coordinate 33,086 of NZ_DASVSF010000007.1, read as the reverse complement.
GAGCGTGTGGTCCCAGAGCTCTTCGCTGGTCTGCTCCAGACGCTCGGACGGGAACACGGATGCGTTGTTGACGAGCAGGTCGATGCCGCCGAACGCATCAACGGCCTCGCTTGCCAGCCGCCGCACCTCCGCATCGTTCGACAGGTCCGCTCCGATGATGGCCGCCTCCCCACCGCCCGCCACGATCTCGTCGCGCAGCTTCTCCGCGGGCCGCGCGGACGAGTTGTAATGGATGACGAGCCGGTATCCGCGCCCGGCGAGCGCGGAAGAGATTTCGCGGCCGATGCGGACTGCGCCGCCGGTGACGAGTGCGGTTTTCATGCGGGAAGGTTACACGCGCAGAGGCGGCGGCGGCAACGGCGGGTGCTCACCCGGCTGTCTCCTGAGGCCCAGGCGCACCACACTGGCCCGCACATCATCCCTCGCCGCTGCCGAGGTCCCACCCGTAAGCTTGGCCCCGGCCCATTCCGCGGCCGCCCCCCATCCCCAGCCCTTCCCCCGCAAACAGCCGCGGGGGAAGGGAGCCAGTGTAGTGCGCGTCCGTTGTGCCGATGTGTGGGCAAGGACCGCTTGCATGGCTTGATGCGCTTCGGGAGGTCCGGCGCGTGCCCCGGCTGCCCTCTCCCCCCGGCCCCCTCTCCCGCAAGCGGGAGAGGGGGAGAACTGCACCAGGCTCCGGGCGCGCCACAGGTTGCAACTCACATCCCAGCAGGCCAGTCTGCGAAGGCAGACTTCGTGTGGTCGTTGCAGCGAATTCATTCGCCCGTGCAGGCGGGCACTCACTTCCCATGCTGCCTCCGGGAACAAGACTCCTGACTCTGCGTCGTCCCGCTGGCAGCCTGCGATGCGTTTCCGTTATATTCGTCGACAGCAATCGCCATGGGAAACACACAGGAGCTGCGCGTGGAAGGCAACGTCGAGACGCTGGTGATCATCGGGTCGGGGCCCGCGGCATGGACCGCCGCCATCTACGCCGCCCGCGCCAACCTGGCCCCCCTGGTGGTCGAGGGCGAAATCTCGCGCGACATGATCCCCGGGGGCCAGCTGATGTTCACCGGCGACGTGGAGAACTTTCCCGGCTTTCCGGAGGGCGTCAGCGGGCAGGAGCTCCCCACGCGCATGAAGGAGCAGGCCGAGCGCTTCGGCACGCGCTCGCTGATGGAGAACATCGACTCGGTGGATTTCTCCACCTATCCCTTCGTGCTGCGCCCCACGTACAGCGACGAGATCCGCGCCCGCGCCGTGATCGTGGCTACCGGCGCACGCGCCAACTGGCTGGGGCTGGACAACGAGATCCGCCTGGCGCAAACCGGTGGCGGCGTGTCGGCCTGCGCGGTGTGCGATGGCGCCCTGCCCGCGTTCCGGGGCAAGCGGCTGGCCGTGGTGGGCGGCGGCGACACGGCGATGGAAGAAGCCACCTACCTCACCAAGTACGCCGGCGAGGTGGTGATCGTGCACCGCCGCGACGCCTTCCGGGCCTCCAAGATCATGGCCGAGCGGGTGCTCGCCAATCCCAAGATCCGCGTGGAGTGGAACAGCCGCGTGGCCGCGGTGGTGGGCGACGACTTCGTCACCGCGCTTCGGCTGGAGGACTCCGTCACCGGCGAGCAGCGCGAGCTGGAGGTGGGCGGGCTCTTCGTCGCCATCGGCCACACGCCCAACACCGCGTTCCTCAAGGGGCAGATCGACCTCACGGAGCACGGCTACGTGAAGTGCCCGGTGCCGTGGCGCACCTCCACAACCGTGGAAGGCGTGTTCGCCGCGGGCGACGTGATGGACGACTACTACCGCCAGGCGATCACGGCCGCGGGAACGGGGTGCATGGCGGCGCTCGAAGCGGAGCGCTGGCTGGCGCACCACGAGCACATCGGCGCTGTCCCCATGCTGGAAACCGGCGAATCGTCCATCGCCGTCGCCGAGGAGATGGTCCACGCCGAGTAGGCGTTGATCCTCAGAAATACCGGAAAAGGCCGCGTCACCCAGAACGCGGCCTTTTCGCATACCAACAACTTACGTGTCCCCACCTGACCAGGCCCACGAACGTTTGCTTGACCCCAGGATCAGCCGAGTGTACGGTTTGGCCCTCGGCGCTTCGGTCCGTGCGCCGTTTCTTGAGGAACGCGGGAGTAGAACCACGATGAAGTACAAAGGCTACACGGCTAAAGTCGAGTTCGTCGCCGAAGCGGGGCTTCTACACGGCGAAGTCGAGGACATCTCGGATGTGGTGACCTTTCAGGCCGATTCCGTCGCTGAACTCGAGGCCGAGTTCCACACGGCTGTCGAGGACTATCTGGAGTTTTGCAAGGAGGAAGGCCGAGAGCCGAACCGGCCGTTCTCGGGCAAACTCGTGCTCCGCATGAACCCCGACTTACACCGTGCGGCTACGCGGAGAGCAAGAAGCGAGAAGCAGAGCCTCAACGCATTCATCAGTTCGGCCGTGGAAGCAGCGGTTCAACAAGGCTCTGCGTGACGGATCTTCACGGCCAAATCGCCTCGTTGCCGTAAGCACGAACCGGGGCTCAGCCCCGCGCACCTCCCACATCAGCGTGGAAGGCTGCGCCCACGCGGGTGTCCTCCGAACCAACGTGCCTGGAGCGCCGAGAGCCGCACCGGCAACGGTGCAGCTCAAGGGGCGAGAAGCGGGCGAAAATCGAGCAGGTACGTCTGGTACGCGTTCAGTGTGCAGCGTTCAGAGCGTGATCGTGCGATCCTTCCTCCGGATTTCCGCGGCCAGCTGCGGATCGTAGTACCGCGCGACGATCACGCCCCTGCAGTCTCGCGCGACCGATAACCCGTCCGACACGTACTCCCAGCGGGTTGCGCCGCCACCCGGCTCGCTGCCGGGATCTGCCGGGGCAGAAGGAGCGGCAGCGTTCGCCTCTGCGTCCATGGACGCCAACCGGATCACCGACCCGTCGGGCGCGAAAGTGAGGCTCTTGGGGTCACATGCCGATACGACGCAGCCGGTGCCGCCAGTATCACACCGGGCACCGCTTCCGTTGGAGTTGCACCCGCATGCCCCGCCCATGCAGGTACATCCGTACACGCATTGTGCTTCGAGCGACGAAGGGGCCACTGCGGCTGAGACCGCGGCGACGCACACCGCCATCGCCAGGGAGGTAATCAATCTTTTCATGCGGACCTCGTGAAAGTGGGGGTTCAGATCTCCGGCCCTACGCTCACCGCGCCACACGCCGCTCGTACACCAGCACCTCCGGGTATTCAAGATTTCGCACCGCGATGAGCTGAGTTCCCACCGCGTCCGTAACGTTGATGGGTGCGCCCGGCGAGGTACGCCGCAACAGCCTGCAATCCTGCGTGACGAGATCCAGGACGGTTCGCTCGCCCGCGGGGTCCAGCACCTGGTTCAGGAACATCCCGTTCCCAAGCCCCACCACATTGTTCGAATGGACGAAATCGCGCCACTTGAGCTGGTTTTGAGCGGCGCTCGTTTGGACAACCGCTTCAGGCCGGGTGGTCCACGCCCGTTGGCCCGCGCACCGGGTGAGGAGCCGCCCGTCCAGGTCGAAGAACCACAATTCATAGGGGCTCTTCGTGGAATACACGATGGTCGAGCCGGCGATGTCCACGCTGCCGCCGAGCAGACTGGACTCGAAGCCCGATAGGCCCGCCGGATTGGGCCGGGGTCCAAACGAGCGCTGACGCTGCCCTGTCCGGCTCAGGATGTGGAGGGTGCCTGGCTCGTTCCTGCCATACGCAGCAACAAGGAGCCGGCCGTCGGGGAAGAAGCGGAGCGAACTGACGCTCCACTGTGGCGGCACCGCGAAGCTCCGCCTGAATCGCAGGTCGGGGCTGAACACGCTCATCCGGCTGAGGCCCATGTCCCAGACGAAGATGCTGTCGCGCGCATCGGTGGCCACGAGCCAGGGGCTTTCGAACTCGCCCGGCCCGCGCCCCCGCCGGCCCAGGGAACCGACGAACCTGCCGTCGCGGCCGAACACCGCGACCCGGTGATTGAGATCGTCCGCGACCAACAGCCGGCCCGACCTGTCCAGCGTGGCGTCCATCACCCGGCCGAAGGCGTCCGGCCCATCCATGCTGCCGACCCGCCTCGTTTCCGTGAGCACGAGCCGGGGCCCGGTCCCGCGCACCTCGGTCATCGGCGTGGAGGGCTGAGCCCGCGCGGGTGCCGTCCAGATGGCAGCCGCCGCGATGGCCAGCAACACGATGGCTTTCATTTGCCTCTCCCGTCATGAATGTCGGAATCGGTGCGCCCGAGCACTATAAATCGAGCCCAAAGGAAAGGCAACAGTCCCGTTGGGAGCGGAACGGTGGAATTATTGGCAAGGGGCCCAAGCGCGTGCGGCCCTCGCCCGGTCGCCTCTACGCGCGCGCCATGGGCTGTTCCTGCTCCACGTGGTCGTAGTCGAACCGCTCCTGCGTGGCGGAGGGGGCGACGGTGATAATGACGAACTTGGAGGTGGGTGTGTTGCTGCGTTCCGCCACGGAGTTGATGGGGACGAGCACGTTCGCCTCGGGATAGTACGTGGCGGCGCAGCGGCGCGGAATGGGGTACGACAGCACGATGAAGCGCCGGGCGACCCTCGTCTCGCCCTCGTAGTGGCTGGTCAGGTCCACCACCTGCCCCGGCTGCAGCCCCTGCTCGGCGATGTCCTGCGCATTCATCATCAACACGCGGCGCTCGTTGTGGATGCCCCGGTAGCGGTCGTTCAGCCCGAACACCGTGGTGTTGAACTGGTCGTGGCTGCGCATGGACATCATGATCAGCTGCCCCGGCTCCAGTTGCACCCGGTGGATGGGGTGCACGGTGAAGTTGGCCTTGCCCGTCGTGGTGGTGAACTGGCGCTTGTCGCGCGCCAGGTTGGGGAGGTAGAAGCCGCCAGGTTCGCGCACGCGCCGATTGTAGTCGTCGAACCCGGGAATCACCCGCTGGATGCGCTCGCGGATCAGGTCGTAGTCCGCCGCCATCGCGTCCCAGTCCACCGTGCTGCGCGCCCCCAGCGTGGCCTTCGCCAGGCGGCAGACGATGGACACCTCGCTGACCAGGTGCTCTGAAGCCGGCGCCAGCATGCCGCGCGAGGAGTGGACGATCCCCATCGAGTTCTCCATCGACACGATCTGCACCCCCGACGCCTGCACGTCGCGCTCGGCGCGGCCAAGCGTGGGGAGGATGAGCGCGGTGCGCCCCGTGACCAGATGCCCGCGGTTGAGCTTGATGGAAACCTGCGCCGTCAGGCGGCAGCGGCGCATGGCCTCCGCCGCGTACTCCGTGTCGGGACCGGCGGAGAGGAAGTTGCCGCCCATCCCCAGGAACACCTTCACCTTGCCGGCGTGCATGGCCTTGAGCGTTTCCACCGTGTCGTAGCCGTGGTGGCGCGGGGGATCGAAGCCGAACTCCTCGCCGATGCGCTCCAGGAACTTTTCCGGCATCCGCTCCCAGATGCCTACCGTGCGATCGCCCTGCACGTTGCTGTGGCCGCGCACCGGCAGCGCCCCCGCCCCGGGCTTGCCGATGCTCCCCTTCAGCAGCAGCAGGTTCACGATCTCCTGGATGGCGGCCACGGCCTGCGGCTGCTGGGTGAGCCCCATGGCCCAGGCGACGATCACCGTGCGGCTTTGCATCACCATCTGCGCGACGCGGTTGATCTCCTCGCGCGTGACGCCGCTCTGCTCGATGATCACCCGCCAGCTTTCGTGCCCCAGGTCTTCGATGAAGGCGTCGTAGCCGTGCGTGTGCTGGCGGATGAAGGCGTGATCGAACACGGTGCCGGGCGACCGGCGCTCCTCCTCGAGCATCTCCTTGACCACACCCTTGAGCAGCGCCACGTCGCCAGCGATGCGCACGGGAACGAAGAGGTCGGCCAGCGGGGTGCCGGCGCCCGTCAGCACGCTCATCGCCCGCAGCGGGTTCTTCAGCTCCTGCGGGTTGTTGAAGTGGTTGAGCCCCGTTTCCGGCAGGGGATTGATGGCGATGATCCTCCCGCCGTTGCGCTTCAGCTCCTGCATTGCGGACAGCATGCGCGGGTGGCAGCTGCCCGGGTTGTGGCCGATGTCGATCAACAGGTGGGTGTGCATCACGTCGTCCAGCGTCACCGTGCCCTTGCCGATGCCGATGGCGTCGGTGAGCGCCGCGCCGCTGGACTCGTGGCACATGTTGCTGCAGTCCGGCAGGTTGTTGGTGCCGAACTGCCGGACGAACAGCTGGTACAGGAACGCCGCCTCGTTGCTGGTGCGGCCGGAGGTGTAGAACGCGGCCTCGTCGGGCGAGTCCAGCCCGTTCAACTCGCTGGCAAGCAGCTGGAACGCCTCGTCCCAGGCGATCGGCTGGTAGTGCGTGGCGCCGTCGCGCAGCACCATGGGTTGGGCGATGCGCCCCTGTTTGGCCAGCCAGAAGTCAGACCTGCGCGACAGCTCCGCCACGCTATTCTGCGCGAAGAACTCCGGCCGAATCAGGGTGCGCGTATTCTCTTCGGCCGTGACCTTCGCGCCGTTCTCGCAGTACTCCGCGAAGCCCGAGCGCTCGCCGGGCGCGGGATCGGGCCAGGCGCAGCTCTGGCAGTCAAGCCCGCCCGGCTGGTTGAGGTTCAGCAGCATGCGCGTGCCGTTCACCGCGCCCATCTCGCCGACGGCGTACTGCATGGCCACCTGCACGGCCTTGAGCCCCGCGGCCGTGCGCTTCACCTTCCCCAGCTTGAGCCCGGTGAACTCCTCGGGCGTGTGGGCGTGCACGTCGCCGTGAGAGGCCTCGTCGGCGGAGGTGGCAGGGTGCTTCCCCTCATCCACCAGCTCCTGGCGCACGCCCTCCTCGCTCGCCAGATCGATCTTGGCGGCTTCCCAGGCGTCGGGCTGGGGCTTGTCGCGGTCGTCGCCGCGGATGGCGCCCTGCTCCGGCTCCACGGACCCGCGGATCTCCAGGTCCAGCCGTTCCTGTGGATCGATGTTGCCGCCGTCGGTCATGGCCGTTCTCTTTGGATGGTTGCGGGCGGGGCGGGGCAAAATCCATACTCCACCGCGCGCGGTTCTTGCGCAGGCCCGCGGCGGCGAAACCTGCCTCAACACTCGCTCGACGATCGCTTCGACATGACGGATGCGCCGCCCGCCGGCTCCCCCCAGCCCCTGCCCGACCCGCAGCCCCGGTCCGAAGTGGACGCGGTGGTCCAGGCGCCGGAGCGCCTGGCGGCCGTCGACGCCACCGGGCTGCTGGACTCGCCCCCGGAGCCCGCGTTCGACGCGCTGACCCAGCTGGCCGCGCGCCTCCTGCGCGTTCCAGCCGCGTTCATGGCACTGGTGGACGAGGACCGCGACTTCTACAAGGCCGCGTGCGGGTTCGGCGAGCCGCTGGGGACGGAGCGCGAGATGCACGGCCGCACCTTCTGCCACTACACGGTGGCGGACGCCCCCGGGCCGCTGGTGATCCCCGACACGCACGAGCACCCGGCCTACCGGGAGGTGCCTACCGTGGATGCGCTGGGCGTTCGCGCCTACCTGGGCGTTCCCATCTTCTTCGAAGGCCAGCCCATCGGCTCGTTGTGCGCCATCGACCACCACCCCCGCGCGTGGAGCGAGGACGACGTGGAGGTGCTCACGCAGCTGGGCGCTTCGGCGCAGCGCGAGATCGAGCTGCGGCTGGCGCTGGAAACCTCGCGCCGCGCGGCCCGGGAGCTGGAGCGTGTCCATCGCGAGCACCAGGAGCTGCTGGACGCCACCACGGACGGCGTCTACACGGTGGACCGCGACGGGGTCATCCTGTTCGCCAACCGCGCCGCGGCCCAGCTGCTGGGCTTTGCGCCGGAAGAGATGGTGGGGCGCAACGCGCACGAGCTCTTCCATCATTCCTATCCCGACGGCACCCCGTACCCCCACGACGCGTGCCCCATCTCGCGCGCCGCGCGCTCCGGAATGCCCGTCCATGTATCGGGCGAGGTGCTGTGGCGCAAGGACGGGACGCCGCTGGCAGTGGCGTACGCGTCGTCGCCGGTGCACCGCGACGGGCAGACGGTGGGCGCCGTGGTGCGCTTTACCGACATCGCCGAGCAGAAGCGCGCCACCGAGGGGCTTCAGCTGCTGGCCGAGTCCGGCCGCCTGCTCTCGGCCTCGCTGGACGAGGACGAGACGCTGCAGGCCATTGGCCGGATGGCGGTGCCGCAGCTGGCCGAGATGGTGGTGGTAGACCTGATCGAGGGCCCCGCCATGCGGCGCGCGGCCTGGTCGCACGCCAGCGAGGGGGCGTCGGTGCTGCTCGAGCGCGCGCGCCACTTTCCGCCGGCGCTGGACGACGACGGCCCGCAGGCACAGGTGATCGCCTCGGGCGAGGCCTTGCTGGTGCGCGAGGTGGACGACGAGTGGATCGTGCGCGCCAGCCGCGCGCCGGAGCACGCCGAGATCATGCGCGAGCTGGTGCTGCGTTCCCTGATCGTGGCGCCGCTCCGCTCGCGCGAGGCCATGCTGGGCACGGTGACGTTCGTCCGCTGCGCCTCGCGCCCGCCGTTCGAGGAGGCCGACGTGTCGGTGGCGGACGAGCTGGCCCGCCGCGGCGCCATGGCGCTGGAAAACGCCCGCCTGTACGACGCGGCCCGGCGCGCCACCCGCGCCCGCGACGACATGCTGGGCGTGGTTTCACACGACCTGCGCAACCCCATCCACTCGGTGTTCATGAGCTCGTCGTTCCTGCTGGACGTGATCCCGGCGGAAGGGCGCGACATGGAACGGAAGCAGCTGGCCATCATCCGCCGCGCCGCCGAGCGCGCCAACCGGCTGATCCAGGACCTGCTGGACATCACCCACATCGAGAGCGGCCGCCTTTCGCTGCACCGCGAGCCCCACAAGGCCGCGTCCATCGCGGGCGAGGCGGTGGAGCTGTCCGGCATCGTGGCCGCGGATCAGAAGATCTCGCTGGTTCGCGGCGAGATGGACGCCGAGGCGCGGGTGAACGCCGACCGCGACCGCGTGCTGCAGGCGCTGGGAAACCTCATCGGCAACGCGCTGAAGTTCACTCCCGCAGGGGGCAGCGTGACGGTGTCGGTGGATTCGGAGGGCGACGAGGTGCGGTTCTCCGTCGCCGACACGGGTACGGGGATCGCGCCGGAGCAGGTGGAGCGCCTGTTCGACCGCTATTGGCAGGCCAACACCGCCGACCGGCGCGGCGTGGGGCTGGGCCTCTCCATCGTCAAAGGCATCGCCGACGCGCACGGCGGGCGGGTGGAGGTGATGAGCGAGCTGGGCCGGGGCACCACGTTCACCCTGGCGCTCCCCGCCGCCTGAGGCCGACTGCCGCACTTGCGCGGGGTGCGGCAGCGTCCAAAGATCCTCTCCCGCGCCGAATCGACGACCGCGCTCCCGCCCGCCATGCCCACGACCCTGCGCTGTCCCGCCTGCTCTGCGCCACTGGAGATTCCCGCGCAGCACGCGGCCACGTCCCGCTGCCCGTACTGCGGTGTCGCCGTCCTGCTCTCCGAACGTCCCCAGGGCACGCAAGCCGCCACGAACGATCCTCGCGCGGACGACGTCGGCGACATCGTGGCCCTGCTGCGCGCGGGCCAGCGGATTCAGGCGGTCAAGCTGTACCGCGAGCGGTTCGGCGCGGGGCTGAAGGAATCCGTGGATGCGGTCGACCGCATCGCGGCCGGGCAGCCGGCGGGGACGGTGCCGCTCCCGCCCAGCGGCAAGGGGTCCGCCGTCGGCTGCGCGGTGATGCTCCTTCTGGTGATTGTGGGCGCAGTCATGATCTGGCGCCTGTCCCGCGCCGGGGAGGAGACGACCACGCCACCCGCGGCGCAGGAGTCCCGCGATCCGGTGGGCGCGGTCGCTCCCGGGCCGTCCGCGCCCCCCGCGTTTGCGGACGAGGTGCTGCGGTTCGGGAGCGAGGGCACGGGCGCCGGGCGGTTCACCGATGCGCGCGGCGTGGCGGTGGACGGGGCCGGGCGGATCTACGTGGCCGAGTACCAGGGCGGCCGCGTGCAGGTATTCGACTCGGCGGGCGCGTTCGTCACGCAGTGGATAGCCGATCCGAAGATGCCGCTGGTGGACCTGGAGGCGGACCGCGGCGGCACCGTCTACGTGGTGCAGTACGGCCGCATCCGGCGGTACGAGGGAGCGACAGGCAAGCTGCTGGGTGAGCTTCCCCGCCCTAGCCGGATGACGAGCTACTCCGACGTTGCGCTGGCGCTGGACGGAACGATGTGGGCCGTCGCGGGCACGTCCCAGATCGCACACCTGGGCCGGGACGGCGCCGTGCGGCGGACCATCGACCTGCGCCAGGCGGTTGGCGATGATGCGTCGCCGGAGCGGGTGGCCGTCGCGGGCACGGGCGACGTATACGTGCTGGACCGCTGGTCGGACGAGGTGTACCACCTGGCCCCGGACGGCCGGTTCGTGGACCGGTTCGGCGGACCCGGCGAGGGGCCGGAGAGCACCCCATCGCCGGAGGGCATCGCCATCGACGGACGCGGACGGGTGCTCGTGAGCGACCTGGGCCGCGGCATCCGCGTGTTCGATGCGGCGGGGCACTACGTCGGCGAGTTCGGAGGGCAGGAAGTGGTGTTCGGCCTTGCCGTCACCGACCACGACGAGGTGATCGCGGCGTTCCGCAACCGCCACCAGGTCGTCAAGTTCCGCCTCGATCGCTGACCCTTCTTCGACAGTACGCGCCACGGATGCAACTGGATCGCGCCACCCGGATCGGGGCCACCATCGCCGGCCTGCTCGCGTTCTGCTTCCTGGGAACCATCGCCTTCGCGGTCCTCTCCCTCCACTCCGACTCCGACGTCACCGGGGCCACGCCCGGAGCTTGGGTGGTGGTGGGGCTCGTGGTCCTGCTCGCCAGCCTTGCCGCCGCGGCCGCGGGCGGGGCGCTCGTGGCCCTCATCACCTGGGCATACCGCCGCTTCACCCGTCGATCCGAGCCCTGATCCCTCCCCGCGCTGGCGGCCTCCATGGAAACGATGAACGCCCCGTCCAACCGGCCGGGGCGTTCGTCCATCGAGGTGCGGCCGTGGATCAGAAGGGCTGCACGACGTACAGCACTTCCACGCGGTCGTCGCGGTCGCGGTCCACGAACTCGGCCACCTCGTACTCGCCCGAGCGCACGCGCAGGATGCGCGGGCCGTCCGGCTGCGCCACCCACACGCCCATCAGCGGCTGGTCGTAGCCCAGCGCCACGGACTGCAGCGCCAGACGGCCGAACACGATGTCGCCCAGCACACCGGCGAGCCCGCCGCGGTCCAGCCGGTCCGCGTCCGTGCGGCGGCGGAAGACCACGTCTTCGATGGTGCCGCGGCTCCACAGCGTCCCCGAGCGGCTGCCCAGCCCGAACCCCTTGTCCATGCACCACTCGCGGCCCTGCACCGGGTGACCCGCCCCGCTGCGGCAGAACGCGGGCGCGTTGGCGCTCGGCTGGCGGTCTCCCATGCGCCGGAGCTGCCAGTTGCCCAGCTCGCGCGCGCGGTTCTCGTCCATGTCCATCAGCACGTCGCCGCGGCGGTTCTGCAGGCGGACGCGGCCGTTGGTGGTGAGCACGTTCACCGCGTCCGCCGCCAAGCCACGCGTCCGGCCGCGGGAAAGCGCGTTCTGCAGCGCGTTCGTTCCCGAGCGGTTGGAGGTGCGGCCCCGCGCTGCGGACTCGCGATTGGTCGACGAGCCGCGTCCCGCCGCGGACGAGTTTCCATTCCCCGAGCCCCGGCGCTCGGTCCGCGCGGAGCTGTTGCCCCGCTCCTCACCATCGCGCCGGGTGGATGCGCGGCTCCGTTCCGTGCGGTCGGCCTGGTTGCCGCGCTCACGGGCCGGGCGATCCGCATCCGCATCCGCGCGGCCACGGCCCTCCTGCCGCTGCGCGCTGCCCCCGCGGGCACGGGACTCGGTCTGGCCGCCGCGGCCGGCCTCTGCTTCCCCGCCCTGCTTGCCCTTGCCGCCGCCCTGCTGCTGGACTCCCAATGGGGACGGCGCCGCGAGCGCTTCGCCCGCGAAGGAACTCGCGGATAGCGCAACGGCCGCCGCGAGCGTGAGTGCGATCCTGTTCATCGGTGCCCTTGGAACGTGTTTCTGCTGCCGGCCGCGGTTTGCGCGCGCGCCGGCCTGGTCGATCTGCGCAAGGATGTTGCCGCGCGCGGGGGCCAGAGCCATCTTGCGGGCACATCGTCCACCCAGGCCAACGCCACCCGCACTCACCAGACGACGTGCCCGCTCCCACGTCACCTTCGACCCCCCTCGCCGGCACGCTGCTCGCCAGCCAGCCTCGGGGGTAGCCGTGCAGACCACCCTCTACCTGCGCGAGGTTTCGCTCCGGCGCGCGACGGTGCCCTCGTTCGACGAGTACCCGTTCTCCCTTCCCGCCATCCGGGGGCTGGACGAGCTGGAGTTCAGGTCGCCCGTGACCTTCCTGGTTGGCGAAAACGGCTCGGGGAAGTCGACGCTGCTGGAGGCCATCGCTTCGTCGTGGGGCTTCAACCCCGAGGGCGGCAGCCGCAACATGATGTTTGCCACGCGCCCGTCGGAAAGCGGCCTGCACGAGCACCTGCGGCTGACGCGCGGGACCAAGCGGGCGCGCGACGGCTTCTTCCTGCGCGCCGAAAGCTTCTACAACGTGGCCACGGAGGTCGACAAACTGGACATGACCGGCTGGTACGGCGGAAAGTCGCTTCACGAGCAGTCGCACGGCGAGTCGTTCCTAGCCGTGTTCATGGATCGCCTGTTCGGGGCCGGGTTCTACATTTTGGACGAGCCCGAGGCGGCGCTTTCGCCCTCACGCCAGCTGTCCGTGCTCACCCGCATCAACGACCTGGTCAGCGAGCAGAGCCAGTTCTTGATCGCCACCCACTCGCCCATCCTGATGGGCTATCCGGGCGCCGACATCCTGCTGCTGGACGAGGACGGCATCCGCCGGGTGGACTACGAGGAGACGGAGCACTACTTCATCACGCGCGAGTTCCTGCAGAACCGCGAGCGCATGCTGTCGCAGCTGTTCAGCTGAACGATCCATCCACCGCAATCGGCCATGGGCACCCGAGACCCGCGCATCGACCAGTACATCGACAAGTCTGCCCCGTTTGCGCAGGCCATTCTGCGGCACCTGCGCGAGGTGGTGCACACCGCCTGCCCCACGGTGGAAGAAACGGTGAAGTGGAGCTTTCCCCACTTCATGTACCAGGGAATGCTGTGCAGCATGGCCTCGTTCAAGCAGCACTGCGCGTTCGGGCTGTGGAAGGGCTCGCTGATCCTGGAGCAGGGCGGCGACCACGCGCGCGACGCCATGGGCCACTTTGGGCGCATCACGTCCGTGGACGACCTGCCGTCGGACGAGCTCCTGACCCGCTACATCCACACGGCGATGAAGCTGAACGAGGAGGGCGTGCAGCCGCCCAAGGCCCGCAAGACGGGAAGCAAGCCCGAGCTGGCGGTGCCCGACGCGCTGATGGACGCCCTTCGCGGCAATCCGGCGGCGCAGGCCGCGTTCGAAAAGTTCAGCCCCAGCAACAAGCGCGAATACGCCGACTGGATCGCCGACGCCAAGAGCGACGCCACCCGCCAGCGCCGGATCGGCCAGGCCCTCGAGTGGATCGCCGAGGGCAAGTCGCGCAACTGGAAGTACGAACGCAAGTAACTCCATTTCCTCTTTTAAAAAATCTTGATGCTTGGAGGCAGGATGCTGGGGTTCAGTCGTCGCGAACAGGAATATTTACACCCTCATAGACTGGCGGATGTGCTTGCCCTCATCCAAGTGTTGGCGCTTGATGATGCGACGCACCGCAGCGAGGAAGGACTCCGATCAGAACTTGAGGCGGGGCCTCGATCCGGTAAATCGTGGACTGAGATGGCTAAAGAGCACCCGGAATTCTTCCGTGTGAAGCCGTCCGGAGATCACCGAGTCTCCTTAATATCGCGTCATGTAAGAAAGCGTGAGGCAGATACTCAGAATCATCCCGCGTTGGATGGCGCCCACGTAGATAGTCTGCTCGCAGCTGCTATCGAGCTGCATGACCGTCAGGTGAGACGGAGTGAGAGATGGACTTATTTGATCCCGATCTGGGTGGCTCTCATCGTGGGAGTTCTCGGCTTGGCTGCCGAAACGATCAAGTAAACGCACTGCACCCACTAAAGGCAAACCGATGCCAGACGATTCGCTCGCTTTTCTTCCCGCGCACGAGCTGGCGCGCCGCGTCCGCACGCGCGAGGTGTCGCCCGTGGAGGTGCTGGACGCGTGCATGGCCCAGGTGGAGCGGCACAACGGTGAGATCAACGCCGTTGTGACGCTGAATCCCGGCGCGCGCAACGATGCGGCGGCGCTGGAACGGCGGATTGCGGCCGGCGAGGACGTGGGCCCGCTGGCGGGGGTGCCGGTGGGGATCAAGGACGTGACGGAGGTGGCCGGCGTGCGCACCACCTACGGATCGCCGCTGTTCACCGACTTCGTGCCGGACGAGGACGCGCTCGTCGTGGAGCGGCTGCGCGCGGCCGGCGCGGTGATCCTGGGCAAGACGAACACGCCGGAGTTCGCCGCGGGGGGCAACACCTTCAACCCCGTCTTCGGGCGCACGCGCAACCCGTGGAACCCCGAGCGCAGCGCGGGCGGATCCACCGGCGGCGGCGCGGCGGGGCTGGCCACTGGAATGTTCGCCCTGGCGCAGGGCACGGACCTGGGCGGAAGCCTGCGAATTCCCGCGTCGTTCTGCGGCATCGTGGGGCTGCGGCCATCGGTGGGCCTGGTGCCCACCGTGCCGCAGGACTTCATGTGGGACCCCATGCAGGTCACCGGGGTGATGGGCCGCTCAGCGGAGGACGTGGCGCTCGCCCTGGGCGCCGTGGCCGGCGCCAGCGACCGCGCGCCCCTCGCCCAGCCCACGGAGGGGCGCGACTTCGTTTCCGCCGTCCGCCAGGGAGACGCCCGGGGGATGCGGATCGCCTACTGCCCCGACATCGCGGGCATCGGCATCGACGCCGGCGTGGAGCGCGTGTGCCGCGAGGCCGCGTTCGCGCTGCGCGACGCGGGCGCGACGGTGGAGGAGATCGAGCTGGACCTGGCCTACGGGCGCAAGGCGTTCCTGGCGCTGCGCGGGCTGTGGTTCGTCTCGCAGCTCCACCCGCACCTGGACAAGCTGGAGCACTTTGGCCCCAACGTGGCCAACAACATCCGCGCGGGATTGGCGGTAACGACGGAGGAGATCGGCGCGGCCGAGCAGGCCCGGCGGCGCATCTGGGAGCGCTTCCGGCAGCTGTTCCGCGAGTACGATGTGCTGCTGACGCCCACGATGGCCGTCCCCCCCTTCCCCGTGGTCGAGAACTATCCGCAGACCGTCGGCGGGCGGGAGATGGAGACGTACGTGGACTGGATCGCCCCCACCTTCGTGCTGAGCCTGACGGGGCTTCCCGTGGCCTCCGTCCCCGCGGGGCTGGACGCGGACGGGATGCCGGTCGGGCTGCAGATCGTGGCGCCGCCGCGGGGCGAGGAGCGCGCGCTGGCGATGGCCGGCATCGTGCAGCGGGTGCGGCCGATCCCGCGCCCGCCGCTGGTGGCGGGCGCCTGACGGACCTCCTTCCGCGAGACCAGCGACTTGAGCTACGCGCACCGCATCGAGCCGGGCACCCGGGTGTCGCTGGGCGCCATCGATCCCCGCGACACCGGTGGCGTCGGCAAGGCCCAGGGCCAGGAGCGCTTCATGGCGCTCAACGCGGAGCTTGCCGGCCTGCAGGAGCTGCTGTACGCTGCCGGCACCCACTCCGTGCTGATGATCCTGCAGGGGATGGACACCAGCGGAAAGGACGGCGCCGTCCGCGGCGTGCTGATGAACGTCAATCCGCAGGGGTGCCGCGTGGAGTCGTTCAAGGTGCCCACCGAAGAGGAGCTGGCGCACGACTTCCTCTGGCGCGTCCACAAGGTCACGCCGGGCAAGGGCATGCTGGGCGTCTTCAACCGCTCGCACTACGAGGACGTGCTGATCGCCCGCGTGCACCGCTTCGTTCCGGAAGAGGTGTGGCGTGCGCGCTACGAGCAGATCAACCAGTTCGAGCAGATGCTGGCCGCCAGCGGCACCCTGATCCTCAAGTTCTTTCTGCACATCGGCAAGGACGAGCAGGAGAAGCGGCTGATGGAGCGCGAGCAGGACCCCACCAAGGCGTGGAAGCTCAGCGCCAGCGACTGGCGCGAGCGGCAGTACTGGGACGACTACCAGCGCGCGTACGAGGACGCCATCGGCAACTGCAGCACGCCGCACGCGCCCTGGTACGTGGTGCCCGCCGACAAGAAGTGGTTCCGCAACCTGGCCATCGCCGAAGTGCTGGCCGGCACCCTGCGCCAGCACGTCCCCACCTGGCGGGCGGCGCTGGACGCCATGAGCGCCGCCCGCGTGGCGGAGTTGCGTACGTATCGCGAGGCGCTGAACGCGCAGTAGTCTCACGCGGAGAAACAGCGGAACCCACGGCGCGCCACACGGCTTTCGGCGCACCCGCGGCAGGCCAGTCCACGAAGGTGGACTTCGTGTATTCGTTGCAGCGAATTCATTCGCCCGTGCGCGGGCGGCCAGAACTTCCACACCCGCACCTCTTCCGATGACCGTCTCCACCCGCTCCGCGTCGCACGTATCCGACAAGGCCAGCCGCTTCACCGAGTCCGTCATCCGCGAGATGACGCGCGAGGCTATGAAGTACGGCGCCATCAACCTGGCGCAGGGCTTTCCCGACTTCGGCGCGCCGGAGGCCATCAAGCAGGCGGCGATGGACGCCATCGCGGCGGACGTCAACCAGTACGCCATCACCTGGGGCGCCCGCGACTTCCGGCAGGCGCTGGCGCAGAAGACGGCGTGGCACCTGGGGATGGAGATCGATCCCGAGCGCGAGATCACCGTCACCTGCGGCAGCACCGAGGCCATGATCGCCACGCTGATGGCCACGGTGAACCCCGGCGAAGAGGTGATCGTCTTCGAGCCGTTCTACGAGAACTACGGCCCCGACGCCATCCTGTCCGGCGCCAGCCCGGTGTACGTGAAGCTGTACGCGCCCACCTGGAGCTTCGACCGCGACGAGCTGCGCGCCGCCTTTTCCGGACGCACGCGGGCCATCATCCTGTGCAACCCCAACAACCCCGTGGGCAAGGTGTTCACCCGCGAGGAGATGGAGTTCATCGCCGGACTGTGCCGCGAGCACGACGTGCTGTGCATCACCGACGAGATCTACGAGCACATCCTCTACTCGCACGCCGACGGCACGCCGGCGCGGCACATCTGCATGGCGCAGCTGGAGGGGATGCGCGAGCGGACGGTGAACTCCATGTCGAAGACCTATTCCGTCACCGGGTGGCGCGTGGGCTACTGCATCGCCCCGCCCCAGATCACCAGCGCCATCCGCAAGGTGCACGACTTCCTTACCGTGGGCGCGGCGGCCCCGCTGCAGGCGGCGGGGGCGTTCGCGCTGTCGCTGCCGACGGAGTACTACCACAAGCTGCGCGCCGACTACCAGGCGCGGCTGGACCTGTTCCTTCCCGCGCTGGAAAAGGCCGGCTTCGGCGTAACGCGGCCCGAGGGCGCGTACTACGTGATGACGGACATCAGCGCGTTCGGGTTCGGGAACGACGTGGAGTTCGCCATGCACCTGGTGCGCGACATCGGCGTGGCGTGCGTGCCCGGCAGCAGCTTCTACCACCGCCCGGAAGACGGGGCGAAGCAGGTGCGCTTCTGCTTCTGCAAGAAAGACGAGACGCTGCTCGGAGCGGTAGAGCGGCTGGCGAAGCTCGCCTGATCGCGGAACGACTTTGAATCAAGCGGAGGCGCGGAGGGCTTCCGCTGCTCCTGTGCGCCTGCCTACGCCCGAGCCTCGGAGAGTATCGTGACGGATGGATTGGAGAACGACGAGCCGGTGTTCCCCGGGTCCGGGGGCTCGGCGAGCCTGGTGGAGTGGGTGGACGGGCTGCTGGTGGCGTTGAACGAGGGGCGGACGGATGAAGTGCGGACCGCGCTGCAGAACGAGGAATGGAGGACGGGGTGGGACCTGTCGGGCATTCCCGCGCCCATCCAGGAGCAGTTCGCCGAGGCCCTGGCCTGCGCGGCCGAGGCGATGGCCTCAGGCTCCGCGGACGCGACGCAGGATGCGCTACTGATTGCGCGCTCGCGGTTTCTGCCGGGGGCGTAAGGGCCCCTCCCCCGGCAAACTGCGCCGGGAGAGGGGAGAACTTCGGTCGGGGTTCGACAAGCTGCCTGCGCATGCCGCGGGAGCCCCCTCTCCCCGGCCCTCTCCCCCGCTTCGCAGGGGAAAGGGAGAATTCGCTCGCGCTTCGGCCACACCTGCTTCGCGCGCCTTCCGTGCGCCTGCAACGGATTGACGCACAACACCCTGTCATCCTGAGGCCCAGGCGCGCCTAACCTGCCCGTACCCCATGCCTCGCGGGCCGAAGGATCTAGCCTGAACCACGAAACAAGCCTTGGCGCGGTAGCGGTCACGGATGCAAAGGCCTCGGCTGCCGTGGGGCCCTCACCCACGCACGCGGAATCAGCGCGCAGCTAGTCGGTCCTTACGGGCCACATCATCACTCCGGGAAGTCGTCGACCGATTCCCCACTCTCCCCAATATCATCGTCCGCGAAGTCTTCCTCGCCGTCCGAGATGGCCTCGTCATCCCAGACGAGCAGCGTTTCGTTCGCCTCCTCCAGGTCCGACGCGCGGACGAGCACGCGAACACCTTGGATTAGCACGGTGAGCCCGACGCCGCCGCCCATCTGCGCGTCGGGGATGAAGGCATCGATCCCCTCTGCGTCCAGCATGGCGACGATCAGCTCGGCCTCATGCATGTAACCGCAGTTGCGCACCACCACCCATTCGTCCGCGCGGGCGTCGTATCCATTTGCTGATTCATCGCTCATCGTGCCTCCCGTTTTGGTTCGATCTCATTGGCCTGCATCAAAACGGTCTCACCGTCGTCAAGATCGCAGACGGCGGCTCCCGCATTCACCCACCGCCAGACTGTCCGCACATCGCCCGCTGGACAAGCCATTCGCCTTTGCCCGGTGCACATCGCACCTCGCGACGGCCCGTTGCCATTCTCGCCCAGGTTGCATTTGAACTTCCCCCTTCCCGGACGCAGTTACACGGCACCACGGATTATGTCCCACTGTGGTCGGCGTGGCGAGCCGGAATCGTGCCAGCGGAGCTCTTGGTGCCCCTCGGTTTGCGCATCGCCGCTTACTTTTTCTTGGCGGGCTGAGCCCCGTGCGGAACCAGGAGATCGAAGGGGTTCAGGTCGCGGCCCTTCCACCAGCGGTTCGGGTCCGTCACCGTGTGGATCGAAAAATGGAGGTGCGGTGAGCCCGTGACATTCCCGGTGCTCCCCACGTACCCGATCACGTCGCCCGGGCGCACGAGGTCCCCTTCCTTGAGGCCCGGCCGATACCCGTGAAGGTGGGCGTAGTAGTAGATGGTTCGCGCGTCTGTGCCCCGCTGGTACACCGAAATCCCGCCCACCGCGTTGGAATCGCGCTTCACGATTACGCCCTCCGCGGCGGCGACGACGGGCGTGCCCTGCTTCGCAAAGATGTCCACACCCTTGTGCAACCGGCCGCCGGAACGTGCGGCACCGTACGTGTCCTTCAACTCGCTCCGCAGCACCCCCGCGACCGGAACGGTCAGCCCCGCCGCATCCGCCACGGGCACCACCAGGCTTTCCCGTGTCGGAAACCCGATCGTGAGCACCCGGTCGGCGGCGGCCAGGTAGATCGCCAGCCCCACGATCAGCGCCACCTCCGCCAGCGCCACGCCGATCACGGCGGCGCGCAGGGTGATGCGCGGGATCTTCATCCGCCACCGGCCGCGAACAGTTTCGCCACCTCGGGCTTCATGACCTTGCCCATCGCGTTCCGCGGAAGCGCATCTACCCGGCGCAGGTCGCGGGGCAGCTTGTAGGGCGCCAGGTGGTCGCGCGCCCACCCTTGCAGCTCATCCAGCGCCACGGCCGACCCATCCGCCGCCTCGACCGCCACGCAGATGCGCTCGCCCCAGTCGGGATCGTCCACGCCCACCACGGCGCACTCGGCGATGGCGGGGTGCGTGCGCAGCACCTCCTCGATCTCCAGCGCCGAGACCTTGTATCCGCCCGTCTTGATGATGTCGACGCTGCGGCGGCCCAGCAGACGGTAGTAGCCGTCTTCCACCACGGCCACGTCGCCGGTGCGGAACCAGCCGTCGCGGAACGCCTCGGCCGTGGCCGCGGGGCGGCGCCAGTACTCCAGGAACACGCTGGGACCGCCGATTTCCACCTCGCCCGGCGTGTCGGGCGGCGCTTCCCCGCCCTCGTCGTCCACCAGCCGCACGGCTACGCCGGGCAGCGGCAGCCCGACGAACCCCGGCCGGCGCTCGCCCCGCAGCGGGTTGCCGAGTGCCATGCCGATCTCCGTCATCCCGTACCGCTCCAGCAGCACGTGCCCGCTGATCTGCCGCCAGCGCTCCAGCGTCTGCACCGGCAGCGCGGCGGAGCCCGACACCATCAGCCGCATCCGCCGGCAGCCTTCGGCCATGCGCGCCTGGCGCTCGGGCGGAGCCTGGTCGTACGCGGTGATCAAGCGGTTGTAGACGGTGGGAACGGCCATGAACAGGCTCAGCCGCCCGCTCTCGATGGCCCGCCACGTCTCGTCCGCATCGAAGCGCGGCAGGATTTCGCACGCCGCGCCGGACCACAGGGCGCACGAGAGCACGTTGACGATGCCGTGTACGTGGTGAAGCGGCAGCACCAGCAGCGTGCGATCGTCGGCCGACCACTCCCACGCCTGCACCAGCGTGGTCACCTGCGCACGCAGGTTGGCGTGCGTGGTCACCACGCCCTTGGGCTTTCCCGTCGTGCCGCTGGTGTAGACAATCATCGCCCGGCGCGCCTCGTCCACCCCGGGCAGCGCCACGGGATCAGCGGCGAGCGCATCCGCACTCTCCACGAACCGCCGCCCGTTGCGCTCGGCGATGGGGCGCAGCACCTCCGCGAAACCGCCGTCCGCCACCACGATGGACGCGTCGGCATCCTGCACCACGTACTCCAGCTCGGCGGGGGGATGCGACACGGCGAGGGGAACGGCGATGCCGCCCGCCCGCCAGATGCCCCACTGCGTCGCGACGTAGTGCCATCCCGGAGCCGCCAGGAACGCGACGCGCGCCTCGCGCAGATCGTCCGCCCCGGCCAGCAGCGCCGAAGCCACGCGCGCGGACGCGTCGAGCAGGTCCGCGTACGTGAACCGGCCCTCGGGCGCCACGACGGCCGTGCGCGCGGCGTGGGCGCGTGCCTGCGAGACGATCGGCGGATCGGCGGATTCGAGCTGCATGGGCGGGCGGGGGCGGGTGGAGGTGACCTGCTCCGCAATGTAGGCCGCAGACCTTCTCCGCGCACGCAGACGCCGGCGGAGCACCCGCGTTCCGGCTTCCGCACGGGTCGGATCGGCCAGGGTGAGATGTGGCGGATCATGAGCGTGGCATCACAGGGAACGCGCGGGGGGAGTCCCGCGATTTTCTCCAGCCTGCGGCGCCTCCCGCACACCAACGGACGAATGCGCCGGAAGTCCGTATATCGTGCGTGTCGGCAGCAAAGGAATGGCCCGTTGAAACGGGGCGGGTTCTCCAGGCGGCGCCTTGTAAAACCGGGGTTGTCAACGCGGGATTTTCCTTTCATCTTTCCATTGCAAACACCCTCGTTCCATCCCCATGAACCATCCCGTGGCGGCGTCGCCGCCCGGCGACCGCGTGGCACTTTCGCGCGGACTCGCCAACTTTCTCGTCGAGCTGGCCATCGCGCTGCAGCACCACGGCGTCTATCCGCCGGGGCATCCGTTCCTGGCGCGCTCCGCCGAGGGCGTGGTGCGCCGGCTGGACACGGTGCTGCTGGACCGCGCCTCGCTTTCGTTCGGCGTTGCGCGCCGGCAGCTGGTGATCGAGGGCGTGGCGACGGACGAGAGCAACCCGGTGCTGAGCGGGCTGGCGGACCGCCTCCACCGCCACCGCGTGGGCGCCGTCACGCTCCGGCGCGGGCTGGATGTGGACGAGGTGTCGGCGTTCCTCTGCTTCCTGGCCCGCGAAACGGAGCCCGGACGCCCGCCGCGCGAATGGGGCAACGAGGCGTGGCCCCACGCCAGCCTCCATTCGCTGTCGTACGCGCAGCTGGAGCTGACCGGCGACGGCGCCACGGACGACGGGCACGCCACCGCCGGCGTCCGCGCGGCGCAGCTGTGGGTGGGGTTGGCCCGGGCCGCCCTGGCGTCGGGAACGGACACGGACGAGACGCCCGAGCCCGCCGTGGTGGCGAGAGCCATCGAGCAGAACGCTCACGCCGTGGCGTACGACCAGGTGATCGTGGGCTACCTGCTTCAGCTTGCGCAGGAGCTGCGGGCGGAGGGAGGGCGCGGCTCGGCCGAAGTGCGGCGCCGCATGTCGGACATGCTGGGGCGGCTGAACCCGGCCACCATCAAGCGCCTGCTGGAAATGGGCGGCGATGGGGCACAGCGCCGCCGCTTTCTCCTGGATGCCAGCCACGGGTTCGCCAGCGACGCCGTCGTGCGCCTGGTGGAGATCGCGGCCGAGAGCGAGGGGCAGACCATCTCCAGCTCGCTCGTCCGCCTGCTGAACAAGCTGGCCACCCACGCGGGCGAACCCGCCGGCGCCACGCGGGCCGCGGCCGACGCGGCCCTGCGCGAGCAGGTGGAGGCGCTGGTGGGCGGCTGGGGGCTGGCCGATCCCAATCCGCAGGCCTACACCCGCGTGCTGGACGGCCTGTCGACGACCCTGGCCGGGATCATCGACCTGCTCCCCGGCCCCAACTCTCCCGAGCCCGAACGCATCCTGGAAACGGCGCTGGAGGTGGGCGGCAACGGCCCCACCGTCTGGGCGGCGGTCCAGCGGATGGAGGCGGCCGGCCAGCTGCACCGGGTGGTGCAGCTGCTGTGCGACGCGCCGGGCCAAGGCGAGCTGGTGGAGGCGGGATGGGCGTACGCGTGCCGCCCCGACGGCGTGCGCAAGCTGCTGCGCGAAGGCGGGGACGCCTCCGCCGCGCTCGACGCAGTGCTGGCGCGCACGGGTGCGGACGCCGCCCCTGCCCTGCTGGACGAGCTGGCGGAGTCGGAAAGCCGCACGGTCCGGCGGGCCGCCGTGGCCCGCCTGGTGGCGCTGGGCCCGGCGGCGCTCCCGGAGATCGGCCGGCGGATGGCGGACGATCGTTGGTACCTGATCCGCAACCTGCTTTCCATCATCGCCGGCATCGGCGCGGCGCCGGACGGGTTCTCCGCCGCGCCGTTCCTGCGCCATGAGGACGAGCGGGTGCGGCGCGAGGCGTTCAAGGCGGCGCTGCGGCTGGGCGGCGACCGCGAGCGCGTGCTGGGGCTGGCGCTGACGGACCCCGACACGCAGGTGCTGCGGGTGGCGCTGGCCGACTGTGCCGACGCGTGCCCGGCGCCGGTGCTTCCGCTGGTGTGCCGGCGCATCGACGACCCCGCCACCGAGCCGGAGGTGCGCGCGCTGGCGGCTCGCGTATTGGGCAGCTCGCGTGAGCCGATCGCCGTCGCCACGCTGGTGCGCGTGGCCAGCGCGGGACGCACCCTGCTGGGCCGCGTGCGCCTGGCACATCCCACCCCCGAAGTGCTGGCCGCCATCGCCGCCCTGGGCCGCGGTTGGCCTCAGCATCCAGCCGCCAAGCCCGTGCTGGACGCCGCCCGGCGCTCCGGCCATCCCGAGATGCTTCGCCTGCTCACCGCTTCGCCCGCCGCCCCATGAGCGACGCCGTACGTTTTCTTACCGGGATGGCGCAGGCCATCGCCACGCTGGCGCTGTACGGGGACGGACACCCCGCGCGCGAGCGGGCGCTGGACGCCGCCTACCAGCCGCTCGCAGACCTGCAGGGGGCCCAGCCGCGGCAGTCGTTCACATTCCTGGGCGACGAGGTGGTGCACGGTTCCACGCCGCTGGGCGAGCTGCGCAACTGGGAGTGGAGCGGCCGGCTGGTCGCCGCGGGAATGCAGCGGCTGGAGTTCGACGAGCGGGTGTCGCGCGACGAATTGGAGGCGTTGCTGGAGGAGATCCTGGCGCGCCTGACGCTGCAGGTGATGGACTCGCCGGAAGCCCGGCAGATGCGGCCGTCGCGCATCCGCATGGGCGCGGTGGGGGTGCGGGGCGAGACGGCCCCGGTGGAGACGCTGACGGCCACGCTGGACTACTCGCTGGCGGACGAGGTGCAGGCCATCCGCTGGATGCACGACGAGGTGGAGCAGATGCGCCCGGTGCCGCTGGCCGAAGCCGAGGCGGTGGTGCGCTCACTTTCCGTGGCCATGCACGGCGACCAGCAGATGATCCTGCCGCTGCTGCGGCTGCGCACGCACGACGAGTACACCACCACGCACTCCATGAACGTGGCGGTGCTCACGATGGCGATGGCCGAGTTCCTGGGCTATCCGCAGTCGGACATCCGCGCGTTCGGCGTGGCCGGCCTGCTTCACGACATTGGTAAGGTGCGCATTCCCCGCGACATCCTGAACAAGCCGGGCAAGCTGACGCCCGAGGAGCGGGCGATCATCAACCGCCACCCGATCGACGGCGCGCGGGTGCTGCTGGACACCGAGCGCAACCTGGACATGGCGGCGGTGGTGGCGTACGAGCACCACATCATGCACGACGGCGGGGGCTATCCGGCGCTCCATTACTGCCGAAGCTGCCACTCGGCGAGCCGCTTGGCCCACGTCTGCGACGTGTACGACGCGCTGCGCACCCACCGTCCCTATCGCGAGGCGTGGCCGGCGGAAAAGGTTCTGACGTACATTGAGGAGCGCGCGGGAACGGAGTTCGATCCCGGGGTGGCCGCCTCGTTCGTCCAGATGATGAGGCAGTGGGAGCAGCGCTTCGCCGTGCTCGAAGACGAGCGCCAGCCCGTCCGCGCGCCGGTCACCGCCGGGGGAGCCGAGGCCGCGGGATCAGTGACCGCTGCCGCGCCGACGCTTGGAGGTGCCCCAGGCTAGATCCTTCGCCCCGCGAAGTGAGTGCTGCGGGCCAGTCCGGCGCGCCTGGGGCTCAGGATGACAAGCCTTTGCGCATCATTGGTTTGGGAGCGCACAGGATGACAGGCTGCTGCGCGACCTCAGCTTGGGAGCAGCGCCACACTGGCCCCTTCCCCCGCGGGGTTTGCGGGGGAAGGGCTGGGGATGGGGGGCGGCCGAGGCATGCGCCGGCCTAAGTCGAAACGCCACTCAACTGGGGTGTACCCCCTCTCCCACGCTGTTTGTGGGAGAGGGTCGCACGCGTGTCAGCGCGGCGGGGTGAGGGCCCCACGGCAGCCGAGGCCTCGGCAACGGTGACCGCTGCCGCGCCCAGGTTTCAAGGTGCCCCAGGCTAGATCCTTCGCCCCGCGAAGTTCGTACTCCGGGCCGGTCCGGCGCGCCTGGGGCTCAGGATGACAAGCCTTTGCGCACCGACAGTTTGGGAGCAGCCCCACACTGGCTCCCTTCCCCCTTCACTCGTTCGATCGGAACCCGCGGTTCAGTTGCCGCGCGCCAGCCGCTGCAGGGCAATGGCGCGCTCGTGATCGGAGTCCATCCGGTCCACCACCGCGCGGTAGGCGGCGGTCACACGCTGGTTGCGGAGATGGTTCGCCGGCACCTGCGACAGCACGATCCGCTTCTCCAGGTCCGAATCCATCCGCGCGGCGGAGTGCAGGGCGGCGACGGTGGATGCCTCGCTGGGCGAGCCCCGGAGTGCCTGCGTCAGCACGATCCGGCGCTCCATGTCGCTGTCGATGCCGTCCAGCGCGCGAAAGAACGCCGCCTCCGCCGTTCCGCCGCGCTCAAGCCAGCGGGTAAGGACGATCCGCCGTTCCATGTCGCTGTCCATCCCGTCCACGGCGCCGAAGAATGCCTGCTGGGCGCCTGCAGGTAGCCGGCCCCGCTCCAGCGCGTGATGCAGGACGATGCGCGTCTCCATGTCGGAATCCATCCCGCCCGCCGCGTCCAGGATCGCTCGCATGGCACCCTCGCCGCGCGCGTGCTCCATCGCGTGGACAAGGACGATCCGCCGCTCCGAGTCCGAGTCCATCCTGCGATCGACGTCCGCCATCACCCGCGACATGTCGGCCGGGGAAAGCGGCTGGCCGCCGAGCAGCGCCTGGTAGTAGGCGCGGCGCGCCGCGTCCCCCCGCATCCGGCCCACCTCCTGGAGCACGGCGGGCACGCCGCCACGCTGGCGCAGGTGCGCCACCCGCTCGCGCGCGCCCAGGCCGCTGCCGCGCACCGCCTGCAGGATCGCCGCGCTGGCCCACTCGCGCCCGCGCGCATCCATCTGCCGTTCGCGTCCGTCCACCCGGTAGCGAACGTCGACGCGTCCACCCTGGCCGGGGGTAAAGTCCACGCGGCGCGTGGTCCCCCGGCTGCGCTCCTCCACCATCAGGCTGCCGCCGGGGCTCACGCGCTGCACCCAGTTGCCGTCGTCGTTGATCTCCACGTCGCCGCGCATGCGCACCTCCAGCCGCTGGCCGTTGTGCTCCTGGACGATGTGCGTCTGCTCGCTACGTTCGTGGCGCTGCGCGCAGGCGGGAACGGCCAGCAGCAGCGCGGCGGCGAGGGAAAGTGTACGGATCATGGTCGTTCTCCAGCGCAAAGGGGTGAAAAATCAGCACTTGATGGCAACGAAACGCCGGGCGCGCGGCCCGGCGACCGTGTAGCTCAGACTCCCGTGTATTCGCGGATGAATGCGTTCATCCACGCGCGGCCCTCAGCTTCGAACGGGCGCTGCTGTCCGTCGACCGTATACGTGAACACCGGCCGCCCGCCCTCGCCCGGAACCCCGCGGACGATGTGCACGTGCCCGTCGTAGCGCCGCTCCAGGTGCAGCCGCCCACCCGGAAGGATGCGGCGGATGTCGGACCGCGCCGTTCTGAAGATCACCTTGCTCGCGTGGATTTCCACGTCGCACGGCTTTCCGTTGCGCAGCCCGCTGAGTTCGATTTCGCTGTCCCACTGCCCCTCACCCGAGGCGTTGCGCGGCGCGCTTGCAACGGTGCCCGAGCGTCGGCTCCCAGTGGAGGACCGCGAGCCCGTGGGCGCGGCGCGCGTCGACGAGTTCGAAGTCAGCGCGTTCAGCGCCAGCCCGCGCTCCAATTCACTGTCGATGGAGCGCGCGGCGGCCAGGTACGCGTCGCGCGCGCTTCCCTGCACCGTCTGCCGCGCCGCCGCGCCGGTAAGGATGATGCGGCGCTCCAGGTCCGAGTCGACGCTCGCGACCACGCGGAAGATGGCGGCCAGCGAGGGCGTGTCCCAGCGCCGCGCCTCCCACAGCCCGGTGATGACGATGCGCTGCTCCAGCGACGACGAGAACGACTCCAGCGCCGAGGCCATCGCCGGAGGCAGCGAGCCACTCGCCCGGAAGGTGCGGTGCTCGGTGACGGCGGTGAGGACGATGCGCTTCTCCAGGTCCGAGTCCATCGTGCGCGTCGCGGCCACGATCCCGGAGATGTTCGCCGCGCTGAGGTCGCTCTTCTCCAGCAGCCCCGTCAGCACCATCCGCCGCGCCGAGGCAGACTTGATGTCTTCGGCCGCGCGGATGATCTCGGTGTACAGCCCGGGATCGCCCCGGCCGATGGCCTCGCGAAGCACGGCCGCCGCATCCCCATCGCTGCTGCCTGCCTTCACCACGGGCGCGCGCGCCGGTGCCTTGGGTTCAGCCGCCGGTGCGGAAAGCCGCTCGACGTTCTCGATCACCCGAGGCGCGACCGTGGATGGCGCACTCGCCTTCTCCGGGCGCAGCGCCGTGGCGACGCCGGGCGTCTCGATTCTCGGCTTCGAAACCGGCGGCTGATCAGTCGACCGAGCCGCGGTCGTGACCGGCACCTCAGCGGCGGGCGCCGGGCGGAGCGCCGCGAGCGGCAGCATGCACACCAGGGCCGCGGCGGCCGTAGCCAGCCCGGCCGTGCGGCTGACTCCGTTGCGGCGCACGGCGTTGTCCAGGATCGCCAGCAGCCGCCCCTCGAACTGGCTGCGGCGCGCCATCGCCAGCGCGGGGGTGGGGCCGTTGGACGAACCCAGCTTGCGGACGATGTCCAGCAGGTGGTCGGCGTAGTCCGCCGCGCGCGTGCCGATGGCCAGCACCGCGTCGTCGCAGGCGTGCTCGCGCTCTTCACGCAGCTTGCGCGCGGCCACCCACACCAGCGGGTTGAACCAGAACACCACGAGTGCGAGGTGGGCGATCCACTGCGTGGCCGCGTCCCAGCGGCCCACGTGCGCCAGCTCGTGGGCCAGCACCACGCGCCGCCGCTCGGCCTCCCACTGGTCGGACTCGGCGGGAAGGAGAACGACGGGATGGAACACGCCCCACGTCATGGGCACCGTGGCTGCGGGCTCGCGCAGCAGCCGGACGATGCGCCCCAGGCGAAGGCGCCGCGCCAGGCCGTCCGTCAGCGTCACCCACTCGTCGTCCGTCAGCTCCGTCGCGCGCCGCTCGATCCACCGGATGCGCGCGACGCCGTACGCCAGCCGCAGCCCGAACAGCAGAACGCCCGCCGCCCACACCATCAGCGCCAGGCGAATCCAGTCCATCGACACCCACCACCGCTGCGCCGGCACAGCAGCGGCGGCCGGAGCCGTGGAAGCCGGTCCGGATGCGGACGAGGTGATCGACGCGGACGACTGATCGATCGAAGCAGGCGCGGAAGCAACCGCGGGCGCCGAGGCGATGGGAGCGGTGGGAAGCGGAAGCACCCGCCATTCCGGGACGAAGCTGCGCGCCAGGGGCAGAAGAAGGAGCGCGGCCAGCGCCGCCAGCCACACCAGGTGCCGGGCGGAGGCGGACGAGCGGCGCATCAGCCCCGTGGCGGCCAGCGCGGCCAGCAGCACCAGGGTGCCACGCACCGCCGCGTCGGCGACGGCCAGGAACAGTGCCGAATCCGTCATTGCCCCTCCTCGCCGTTGCGGGCCTGCTCGATCAGCTTCGCCAAGCGATCCAGCTCCGCGGGCGACGGCTGCGAATCTTCGATCAGCGCGTTCACCACCTGCTCCGGGCTGCCGTTGAAGAACGTCCGCAGCAGGTGGCGCAGGGCCGTAGTGCGCGCCTGCGTCCGGGGCGTGGTGGGAAGATAGACGTAGCGTTTGCCGTCCATCTCGTGGTTCAGCAGCCCTTTTTCCTCCAGCAGGCGCAGCGCGGCCCGCACGGCGGAGTAGGTCGGCGGATCGGGAAGATCGTCGAGCACGTCGGCGGCCGTCGCCTTGCCGCGCCGGTAGACGATGTCCATGATCTGCCGCTCTCTGCGGCTCAGCTCGGATCGGGTCTGGGCTTCCATGCCGGCGGGACTCAGGGGCGAGGGCGCATCACGTGCGGAAGAATCAGCACATGCAGAATATTCAGCACTTCGTTCCGAAAGTCAAGACAAAAGAAAAACGGGTCTCACGCGGAGGCGGAACGAAGGATGTTGGGCACATGGGACAACGCAAGCAGCCCCGCGGCATCTGAGCGATGTCGCGGGGCTGCAATGGTCGTTGTAGGATTCGAACCTACGACCTCTCGCGTGTGAAGCGAGCGCTCTGGACCAGCTGAGCTAAACGACCGTATCGCGGGCCGGAGGTTATCCGCGCCCGCGCCGGAAGGTGGGCTGCTTCCTGCGGGGACCTGACCCTTTGCCCTCCAGAAACCTGCTATACCCCGTACGGGAATCGAACCCGTGTTTTGGCCTTGAGAGGGCCATGTCCTAGGCCACTAGACGAACGGGGCGTGGCTGGTTGGAGCCTTGCAACCTAACAGCCTGGCCGGAGATCGTCAACCGCCGGCCGGGCGTTCCTTGCCCAGAGGCGCCGCCCGGATTCGAACCGGGGATGGAGGATTTGCAGTCCTCTGCCTTACCACTTGGCTACGGCGCCAGCACGCGAGAGGGCCCCGGCAGGGACCCTCAGCGCCCGGCAAATGTATGTACCATCCCGTGGACCGTCAACCCCGCGGGCCCGCGTGATTGCAGGCCCCGTGCGTTTGACAGCGCCCCGTGCGTGCGCTAGCGTCCCCGCCGGAGCCGCGCCGATTTTCGCGGATTTTCCTGCACACCCCGACCAACGTTTCCGGCGGATGAATCTGCCTTTTCGTACCACGTTCGCACTGGCGCTCCTGCTGCTGGCCGCCGTTCCCGCGCCGGCGCAGGACGCCGATGCGTGGGTGCTGCCCCGCGGCAAGCTGGAAGTGACCGGAACCGGCGTTTTCACCCACTACCAGCGCCGCCTGGGCGGTGACGGCCTGGGCTCGGAGTTCGCCCAGCCGTTCCAGGACCTGGCCCTGCAGGCGCTGGGCGACTCGCTGGCCCGGGCCAACGTAGGAACGCGCCAATTGTGGAGCAGGCTCACGGGCGGAAGTCCGCTTCCCGACTCGCTCGATCCGGGCACCACCTCGCTTCGGCTGCGCGCCGACGTACGGCAGGTGCCGCTCACCGTGCGCTACGGCTGGCGCGATCGCATCACCGTCTTTGCCACGCTGCCCATCGAGCGGCGCGCCGTCTCGTCACTGGGGCCGTTCCTGCTGGGCGGCAACGTGGGGCTGAACCCCGACGCGGTGAAGAACCGCGCCGCGCTCGCCAACATCGACTCGGCGCTCGCGGGCTACGGCGGCGGGCTGCTGCTGCCCACGCGCGGCTCGCAATTGGGCGACTCGCTCCAGGCGCTGCTCCGCAAGCGCGGCACCGACACGCTGAACCTACCCACCGCCACGGTGGACTTCGCCAACCTGCAGGCGAACCAGCAGCTGGCCGCGTTCGATTCGCTCTCCAATAGCCGGGGCTACCGCTTCGGCGACGTGCAGGTGGGCGCGCGCTTCCTGCTGACGCCGGGCCCGCCGGGGTGGCCCATCCCCGACACCGTGCAACGCCGCGCCGTGCGAACGTCCGTGGGCGTGCGCGGCCGCCTTCCCACGGGAGCGCGCGGCACGATGTTCCGCACCGAGCTGGTGCCGGGCGGCGGGCACTTCGGCCTGGGCGTGGACGCGTTCAACGACCTCTTTCTTTCGCGCCGATGGCTGGTCAGCGCCTCCGCGAGCTTCGACGTGCTGCTGCCGGCGGACGTCCAGCGCCTGGCGTTCGCCGCGGACCGCCCATTTCCGCCCGACACCGCGGTGCGCACGGTGCGCCGCGAGCCGGGGTCGCAGCTGGCCTTCAACGTGGTTCCGCGCTGGCGGCTGACGCGCGAGCTCTCGTTCGCCGGGCAGTACGCGTTCACGCGGGCGGGTGCCACCACGTACACGGGCGACGTGCTGCCGTCGCCCGTGGAGACTCTCGACGCGTGGATGGCGCACGCGGCGGGCATCGGCGCGCGGTACAGCACGTTGCGCGCGTACTCGCTGGGGCAGGCCGCCGTGCCGGTGGAGGTCGACCTTTCCGTGCTCTCGGCCTTTGCGGGGAGCGGTGAGGCGCCCGCGTACAGCCAGGTGCGGATCATCGGCCGCTTCCATCCGCACCGGGGTTTGCTCCCCGGCCCGGACAGCATTCCCCCGCCCCCACCGGTCCCGGCGGACACCACCGCCCCGGCTCCGGTGGCCACGACGCCTGCGACTGAACCCGCGACGCCACCCACGCCGCCACCGGGCACCCCGCCGGCAACGCCCCTGCCCATCCCGCCGACCGGCAGCAACGCGCGGCCTCCCGCCCAGGAGCGGCGCTGACCAGGCGACCGACCGACACCACGCAAACACCCCCACGGCCGAGAGACCGCGGGGGTGTTTCTACATGGGCGACCGCAGCACTCCGAGCGGCCCCGACCCTCTGTCATCCAGAGGCCCAAGCGCGCCGAATTCGCCCGTACTCCATCCCGTGCGGGCCGAAGGATCTAGCTGTCGCGTCCCGTGCGATTGTGGTGAGGAACGCCTAGCTCGTATCTTCACTGCACGGGTTTGGCTTGCATCTGTTCTGACCGCGCGGCTGGAGGGTCGCCGCGGCGACCCTCCAGCCGCGTGCGGCGCCGAGGTGCCATGAACGTCCCACTGCACAAGAACGCTCGTACCACTCCGCGCATCCGTGCGGAGATCCAGGCTGCCCCCGCCTCGATTACCACCGAGGCGCTGGCGAAGCGCTATGCCATCCACTCCAACACGGTCCGCAAGTGGAGGCGGCGCGACACCGTCGAAGACGGCTCCCATCGTGCACATCGACTCCAGTCCACGCTGGCGCCGGAGCAGGAGGAGATCGTCGTCGAGCTTCGCCGAACGCTCCTCCTGGGCATCGACGACCTGCTGGTGGTCGTGCGCGAGTTCATCTGCCCCACGATGAGCCGCTCCGCGCTCGACCGCATGCTGCGCCGCCATGGCGTGTCCTCGCTGCGCGAACTCCTGCCCAAGGAGGAGCGAGAACCGTCGAAGCGCTTCAAGACGTACGAGCCAGGATTCCTCCACGTGGACGTGAAGTACCTGCCGCAGATGCCCGACGAGCCGAAGCGGAAGTACCTCTACGTGGCCATCGACCGGGCCACCCGCTGGGTCTACCACGAGATCCTGCCGGACAAGTCGTCGGCCTCCGCAGCCGGCTTCCTGGAGCGCCTGGTCGAGGCGTGCCCGCTGAAGATCGCCAAGGTGCTCACCGACAACGGCAGCGAGTTCTCCGACCGTTTCGTGCATGGCCGCGAGCGCGCTCCCACGGGCAAGCACGTCTTCGATCGCGTGTGTGCCGACCATGGGATCGAGCACCGTCTCAGTCCGCCCTGGCATCCGCAGACGAACGGCATGGTAGAGCGCTACAACGGCCGGATCACCGACCAGCTCGCCCGTACGCGCTTCGACTCTTCGCAGGCGCTGGCCGACGGGCTCAACGGGTACCGCGAGGTCTACGTCAACCACATCCCGCAACGCGCGCTGGGTCACGTCACCCCGCGAGCCGCGCTCCTGGACTGGTTCCGGAGGAGGCCGGACCTCTTCCGGAACGACCCACACAATCTGCCGGGTCTTGACAGCTAGCCTGGGATGCCAAGAAACCCGGGCGCGGCAGCGACACGAAACCTCGAGGCGCGGTGCCCGCGGGCGAATGAATTCGCTGCGTAACCGTTCAGGTGGCAGCAGCCAGGAGCTTGGGTGCAGCGTTGCCGGAGCGCAGGGCGGCGATGGAAAGAGCAATGAAGTCGAGCGGGTGCACCTTCTGCTGCTGGCAGGTGGCGCTGACCGAGAGGATCCGCTCGG
>NZ_DASVSF010000006.1 GCF_036388275.1 Longimicrobium sp. | reverse complement strand
CAGTTGCCGGCCTTGCACAGCAGTCCCCGCAGGCGCCTGTCGAGAACGGCACGTAAGCCATGGGGCGAATCTGCTGAACCGATCGCAATGGCGGCGATGCCGTGCTGCCGACATACCGCCTGCGGGTCCACGGCGATGCAGAGGAGGCGAGCCTGCGGCATATCGCGGCGGAGAAGCCCGACCATCGCCTCGAGCGATCCCTCATTGCCGAAGTTGCCGCAACCGAATTGCCCGAAAAGCGCGATGGCAGGGCGCAGCACCGCGACGCGGCTTGCAGTGTCCTGTGCAGCACCCCACTCCTGGCCATAGCGGACCGGGAAACCGGCGCTGGAGGGCGCCTCCATTTCGGGGGATTGTGGCCGGTCAGTCATCGTACTGCATTGCCAGGAGCCAGTCCCTCAACCTGTCGCACTGCACCGATCTCGGCTTCTCGACTTCGCCCTCTGCGCCGCGTCGGCCCTGCTCAGTTGGCACGCACCGCAGCAGGGCGGGCAAACCGATGGAGCAAAAATTCTTCCCAGGGTTCGGGATCCCTGTGTTCAATCATGCCCGGAATGCAACTGGCTGAATTGCGCCGTCTGCGGTCTGTCGGAATGCGGGCGCCAGTCTTACGTGACGAGGATCGCAGTTCAAATCTGCTTCTGCCGGACAGCGTGCTCCGCATGTACCGCACCCGGCTGTCTGGACAATAGGTTGCGTTATGCGGCGCGCTTGAAGGTTTCCTCCTGCCAGGCGGCGCGCATCTGGGCTGGGCTGCGATAGCCGTTCTTCTCGATCAGCCACTCGGCGTTGTAGCGGGCGACGAAGGCCCGGACGGCGTCACGCACGTCCTCGATGGTCTGGAAGATGCGACCATGGACGGCTTGCTCTTTCAGCGTGCGAAAGAGCCTCTCGATCACGCCGTTCGTCTCGGGTTCCGCGACGAAGGCATAGCTCGGCGCCATGCCCCAGAACCTGACCTGCTTCTGGAAGACGTCGGCCATGAAGTTAGGATCTGACGCGGAATAACTGAATCGGATGTGATGGCGGCTCAGTGGCTGAGAGCCGGAAGGGACTGACGGTGGCTGGCCGCGCTGGCGTAATCGGTGGGGGTGATCGACCTCGACGACATCCGCACACGGTATCAGCAAGCCTGCAAATTCCTGGATGAGCGCGGGCGACGGCTGTTCGCGGCCAACGAGGCCCTGGCGCTTGGCCATGGTGGGGTGACGGCGACTTCGGCCGCGACCGGGCTGGCGCGCAGCACCATCCGGCGAGCCATCGTGGAGCTGCAGAGCGGGGCCAATCCGATCGGCCCGCGGGTCAGACGAAAGGGCGGCGGGCGCAAGAGCGCGGTCACCCTGCAACCGGAGTTGCCGGGCACTCTGGAGACGCTGATCGAGGATGCCATCCGCGGTGATCCGGAGACGCCGTTGCGCTGGGTGAGCCGCAGCCAGCGTCAGATTACCCGGGTGCTGGGCGAGCGTGGCTTCGCGGTCAGCCAGAAGCTGGTTGGCCTGCTGCTGCGCGAGCTGGGCTACAGTTGCCAAGCCAACTGCAAGACCCGGGAGGGAAGGAACCATCCCGACCGCGATGCCCAGTTCGCCCACATCAACACCGTCGTGCAAGCGGCGATGGCGGCAGGCCAGCCGGCCATCTCGGTAGACACCAAAAAGAAGGAGCTGGTCGGCGACTTCAAGAACCCCGGCCGCGAACTGCGTCCCAAGGGCCAACCCGAGCCGGTGCGGGTGCACGACTTCGAGCTACCGGACCTGGGCAAGGTCGCGCCTTACGGCGTCTACGAC
>NZ_DASVSF010000005.1 GCF_036388275.1 Longimicrobium sp. | reverse complement strand
CCGCCGGGCCGGGGTGCCGCTTTGGCGCTATTGGGGTGGCACCGACGCCGGTGCGGTGCCGGTCTATGCCAGCGGCCTTAATCCGGACGCCCAGGCGCTGGAGCAGGTAGAAGAGGCTCGCGGTCGCGGCTACCGCAACTTCAAGATCAAGATCGGCTTCGGCACGAAGCGCGACTTGGCGACTCTCCGCCCGGTTTTCGCCGGACTGCGCGACGGCGAGCGGGTGATGGTGGACATCAACCAGGGCTGGGACCTGCGCACAGCGACGCGGATGGTACAGGTGCTGGGCGAGTTTCCAATAACTTGGATTGAGGAGCCCCTCGCGGCCGACCGTCCGTCTTGGGAATGGGCGCAGGTCTCGGGTGCGAGCCGGGCGCCGCTGGCGGCCGGGGAGAACCTGCGCGGCACTCTCGAGTACCACCGCGCGCTGGCCGAGTGCCACCTGGGCTTCGTGCAGCCGGATTGCTGCAAATGGGGCGGCGCCTCGGCGACGCTGCCGGTGGCACGTGCGGTGGTAGCCTCAGGCCGGGCCTATTGTCCGCACTTCCTGGCAGGTGGGCTAGGGCAACTGGCCTCGCTGCACCTGCTGGCAGCGGTGCGGGGCCCGGGCTTCCTCGAGGTGGACGCGAACCCCAATCCGCTGCGCAGCCTCATCATCGACCCGGTGCTGCCAGTGCAGGAAGGGATGATGGCGCTGCCGGAGGGGCCGGGCCTGGGGGTCGTCCCCGACGTCTCGCAGTTCGAGCCCTACGTCACCGTTAGGACCAGGCGACAGGCCTGAGCGGCAGCACTGTTACAGCCGACCTGGCGAAGCTGAGCACCGGCTGATGGACGGCAGGACCGCTCTGGGTCGAACTCGACAGTTCGGCCGACGAATGGCGAAGATCTGCTTCTGCTCGGTTAGGCCGCCAAATGCTGCTTGACCGCTTCCGGCAAAATCCTGCTGCGGTAGCTTGGCGTCTATCCTCGGCGTTCCCGGTGCTTGATGTTGCTCCCAAGGCACAACGTTTGCTCGGCATGCACTGCTTCGGCTAGCAAGCCTATGAACGCTCCATTCAGGCAAGCATCTTTAGCTTTCGTTGTGAACTACGGCTTCCTCGTCTCCATCCTCCGCCAGGAATTCTCGCTCTTCTGCTTTCAAAGCTGACGCCTTTGCTGGTTCCAATCCGAAGCGCTGCGCAACATCCGGAGCACAGGGCTGTTCAAGGCTGTGCGGTAGCGGGAGTGAGTCTTCGCTGCCACAGGTCGGGGGAGAACGGCGCCGGCCGGCTGATGGCAGGATTCCCAGGTCGGCAAACCTCTGACTCATAAGGTGGCAACCAAGGTGGAGGTTGCCGTGACCGCGTTTGCGCCGCTGCTGGGCCTGCTGGAGGAGGTGCCTGATCACCGCCGGGCGGAGGGTAAGGTCTACCAGCTGGCGCATGTCCTGCTGTTCTCCATCCTGGCCATCGTCAGCGGCGGCAACTCGTATCGCAGCATCGCCACCTTTATCGAGATGCATCGTCACCGGCTGAACGAGGTGTTCGGGCTGACCTGGCGGCGGGCGCCGGCGCACACCGCGATCCGCTCCATCCTACAAGGCCTGGACGGCGACGCGGTGGAAGCCGCCTTTCGTCGCCACGCCAAGCTGTTGCAGGCGGCCCACGCCAAGCCGGGCGGGGGCAGCTTGGCGATCGACGGCAAAACCCTGCGCGGCAGCTTCGACGCGTTCCGTGACCGTGCCGCCGCGCACCTGCTCGGCGTGTTCGCCACCGACACCGCGCTGGTGCTGGCGCACAGCGAGGTCGACGAGAAATCCAACGAGATCCCGGCCGCCCAGGCGCTGCTCGCCGAACTCGGCCTGGCTGGCCGGTTGGTCACGCTCGATGCCCTGCATTGCCAAAGAAAACCTTCGACGTCGCCAGCAAGGCCGGAGCCGACCTGATCATACAGCTCAAGGACAACCAGCCCACCCTGCATCAGCAGGCCAAGGACCTCTGCGCCAGCGCCACCCCGCTCTCCACGACCAGCAGCCGCAATCGCGGGCGTAACCGACAAGAAGAGCCCAGCGTCACCGTCTTCGATGCCGCCACCGCCTTCACTGACACCGAGTGGTCGTCCCTCGTCAGTGCCGTGATCCGCGTCGAGCGCGATGTCCTCACCCGCAGCGCCAAAACCGGTCTTTGGCATCGCTCCACCGAGACCGCCCTCTACCTCGCCACCACCGCGATCTCCGCCGTTTGCGCCGCATCCGCCATCCGAGACCACTGGAGGGTCGAGAACACCTCGCACTACAGCCGCGACGTCACTATGGGCGAGGATCGCTCGCGCATCCGCATCAACCCCGGCGTCTTCGCCAGGCTCCGCAGCTTCGCCTTCAACATCCTCAAGACCAACCGCCGAAGCTCACTCCCCCAGGACCGCTTCCGCGCTGCCATCGGTGGCGTCGATTACCTCCTCAACCTTCTCCGCATCCCACAGCGTTGAACAGCCCTGGTGATGGTGGTTATTACGGACGCTTCCTATAGCCCCGCCAACCGATGACCGGGGCTGGATGTCCCGCCAAGGACGCGCTGCTGGAGTAGGCCAAGCACCCTCAGGCTTAGCGACTAAGCAACACGAGAGTCTGCTTCGGGTCGAGCCTGTGTGAGAACGCCGCACCGCGACCGCAATCAGTAATTGCGTTGCCGTAAACTGCGCCAGC
>NZ_DASVSF010000004.1 GCF_036388275.1 Longimicrobium sp. | reverse complement strand
GGCTGAGGTGGCCGCCTCCGAAGCGATAATCGCAGTGGTGCTGGCCGGGGCAGTAGTGCGGGTTTCGCCTGGGGTGGATCCGGCGCTCCTGACTGCGGTGCTGCGTGTGGTGCGCGGCTCGGGGGCATGATCACCATCCCGGCCGGCGTACGCGTGCTGCTGGCGACCAAGCCTGTGGATTTCCGGCGTGGCGCGCACGGCTTGGCGGCGCTGGCGGCCGCGGCGCTGGACGAGGATGCCTTCTCGGACGTGGTCCTGGTCTTCCGCTCGAAGCGGGGCGACAAGCTGAAACTCCTGCACTGGGATGCGAGCGGCCTGGTGTTGGTCTGGAAGGAGCTGCAGGGCGGCGCGTTCCGCTGGCCGCCGATCACCGACGGCATGGTTCGGCTGTCGGCGGTGCAGTTTGCGGCGCTGTTTTCTGGCCTCGATTATGCGCGTGTGCAGAGCGAGAGAAGGATTCCCAGGCCGACGGCCGCGGCGTAGACTCTCGACCGCTGAGCAGCAGCGGCGAAGCGACGCAAGCTCTTCCAGAGGATGCCTTCGAGGTCAGGCCGGTGGTGGCGCGGATGCGGGAGATTCTGCTCGGCTCGGTGCGGCTGTTTGCTGACGAGACCACCATGCCGGTGCTCGACCCCGGCCGGGGCAAGACGAAGAAAGGCTTTGCCTGGGCGATCGCCCGCGATGACCGGCCCTGGGGCGGCACCGAGCCGCCGGCCGTGGTGTTCCACTACGCCCCGGGCCGCGGCGCCAAGCACGCCCGGGAGCTGCTGGCCGGCTACACAGGTATCCTGCAATGCGATGGCTACGCCGGCTACAAGGGCCTGGCCGCGCCGAAGGACGGCGGCGAGGGCGTAACGCTGGTCTACTGCTGGAGCCACGTCCGACGTGGGTTCTTTGAGCTCGCCAAGAACAAGACGGCGCCGATTGCTGAAGAGGCGCTCCGACGCATCGCCGCGCTCTACGCCATCGAGGATACCATCCGCGGCGAGCCGCCCGACCTCCGACGTGCCACCCGGCAGGCCAGAAGTCAGCCGCTGGTGGCAGACCTGTTCGCCTGGCTCCAGCAGCAGCTGGCGCGACTACCAGGCGGCAGCCCGACGGCAGAGGCGATCCGCTACGCCCTGAACCACCGCGATGGTCTCGAGCGGTTTCTCGAGGACGGCCGCGTGGAGATGGACTCAAACGTCGTCGAGCGCGCCATCAGACCGTTGGTCTTGAGCAGAAAGAATGTAACTCCCAAGCACCCCCTGTCGACGGTTATGCCGAGAGGAGTTCCACCAGTTCGTTTGGTGGCATGGTCAGCGCCCGCAGGATGTTGACCCCGTGCTTCCGGGCGGTGGAGATGACCGAGCGCATAGTGGCGAATATCTCCGCGCCGACCACGGTTCGAAACCCACCGGAGATCTTCATCCGCAGCTTCATCATGCGGATGTCTCGCTCCGCCTGGTTGTTGGTGAACGGCACGTCGAAGTCCGCGGTGAACCGAAGCACGTCGGCTTTGCGGTCGCGCAGGCGGAGCAGCAGATTGTGCCCCGTCCGTCGCGGCGGCCTGCCGCGGGCGCCGGGCGTGCGCAGGAGCGGCGCCTGGCCCTCGTGCAAGGCAAACCCCAAGGCCAGTGCCGCATCGTAGGCGACCGAGATACGCTGTTTGTCGGCCTCCACCAACGCCACCGCGCCGCCCGCGCGGGCCTCGCACACCTGATTGTTCGCCGCGCGCAGAAGCGCGTGCATCACGCGGGCCCAGGGCTCGCGCTCAATCTCGATGAGCGCCTGGAGCTCGCGCAGATGGTGCGCATTGCACAGGGCGTGTTGCGCACCGCGCAGGGCGTAGTAGGCCTTGAAATGATCGTGGACGATGACGCCGTCAGCCATGGTTCTGGGCACGTCGCCACGCGTCTCGCCGACGCGGTAGTGCGTGTAGACGGCGCTGGAGGCGCTGTGCAGCCAGCGCGTCTTGCCGCCGACGCGAAAGCCGGTCTCGTCCAGGTGACGCAGCTTGGCGGCCACGACGCTCGCCGCGATATGCGCCAGCACCGGTGCCTGCGCCTCGGCGGCTTTGCCTACCCAGGCGACCACGCTCGCGGGGCAGAGACGGGCGGTGGCGAACAGATCGGCCATGGCTTCGCAGACCCGATCCTCGGGGATCAATTGCTGCACGTTGAGATAGACCGCTGTTGCCCGCAGGCGTGGTCCGTATTGCACCTGCGCCGTCACCGTCTCGGGAAATGCCGCCGTGGTGGCGCCGCGGCAATGGTGGCAGCGGTAAGTCACGGTGCGATGCTCGGTGACTTCCAGGTGCGGCTGCGGCTGGTCGAACACCTGACGGCGCTCCTCCCCCGTGACCATCGCCTCCGTCAGGCATGCCTCGCAGTGCCGGCAGGTGGTGGCGGCGTGGCGCTCGATACGGTCTGGCTTGTCGGTCGGGCGCAGGGTGTCGCCATGGTGGCCCGTCTGGCCGCCGCTCTTCTTGCCTGATCGGCCGCGCAGGCTTTTGAACACGCGCGGCGGCTTCTTGAGGCC
>NZ_DASVSF010000003.1 GCF_036388275.1 Longimicrobium sp. | reverse complement strand
CGTGGAGGTTCGAGTCCTCTCGGGAGCACTGTCCGCGGTACGGAACGCACGGCTCTCTCTGCCCAGGTGCTGAAACTGGTAGACAGGCCAGACTAAGGATCTGGTGCCTTAACCGGCGTGGAGGTTCGAGTCCTCTCCTGGGCACTTTTTTTGAAAACATGGGTGTTGGGAGGCGAGTGAGGATCGCGGCACGGCTCGTTCGTGTCGAGGAAAGTCCGAGCTCCACAGGGCAGGGTGCCGGCTAACGGCCGGGCGTCGTGAGGCGACGGAAAGTGCAACAGAAAGCAAACCGCCGATGGCCCGCGAGGGCACAGGCAAGGGTGAAACGGTGCGGTAAGAGCGCACCGCGCGGCTGGTGACAGGCGCGGCATGGTAAACCCCACCCGGAGCAAGGCCGAGCAGGGACAAGGAGCTGCCCGCTCCGTTACGAGTCCCGGGTAGGCTGCTGGAGGCCGGCGGCAACGTCGGCCCAAGAGAAATGATCCTCCCCCGGCAACGGGTGACAGAACTCGGCTTATTTGCCTCCCATCCCGTACTTGCGCGCCCGTAGCTCAGCTGGATAGAGCGTTGGCCTCCGGAGCCAAAGGTCACAGGTTCGAATCCTGTCGGGCGCACTCTTCGCAAACCCCCGCGGTGGCTGCACTTGCAGCGGTCGCGGGGGTTTTTGCGTTTGGGGCCCTTCCGCGGCTTTCACAATTTCCTTCACAATTTCCGTTCGGGCGTCGGTCGGTGTTCCGGGGTATCGCCCTGTAACGCCCAACCGATACACCGCATGTCCGACCGTACACGAGGACGTCCCCGCGGCGCCGAATCCGAGCCGCGGGCGTACATTCGCTGGATCAACGGCCGCGCCTACGCCGAGTTGGGGGCATGGGAGGCGTGGGGCGGCCGCCGCCAGGAGCCGCTGGTCGACAAGGGCCAGATGGCCGCCACCCAGGATCCCAACACCGCCGCCATCCTCTTCGCCCAGCGGCTGATCGAGTTACGGGAGAAGCGCCAGCTCCGGCCGAATGGCGGCACGGGAGCGGCGCCCGACGTCCCCACCTCCATCGGCGCCTTCATCGGCTACCACCTGGCCGCCAAGGCCGACGTCAAGGGCCGCCGCTGTCCATCCGAACATGAGATCTCCCGGCAGCGCACGCGGCTGATGCACGCCGCCCGGTTCTTCCGCGCTCTGGGCGTTCGCGACATCCGTGAGTTGGAGCCGGCGCACGTCGAGACGTACATGGAACATCTGCGCGAGGCTGCGCCCAGCTCACAAGCCTCGGCCGGACGGCGCGGCGGCCGGCTGAGCTGGGCGACGCAGCGGAAGTACCTGGGAGCGCTCGGCAACATGCTCCAGCGTGCCAAGAGCAAGGGCATCGTCATGCGGAACCTGGTCCAGGATCTCGTCGACAAGCCCACGGCCGAGAGCTCTCCGACCAGGCACCTGGAGATCTGGGAGGCGGCCCTCCTGCTGGAGGCGGCGCGGCGTCTCTTTCCTCTCAGCCAGCCGGG
This sequence comes from Longimicrobium sp., assembly GCF_036388275.1. Classification (NCBI taxonomy): domain Bacteria; kingdom Pseudomonadati; phylum Gemmatimonadota; class Longimicrobiia; order Longimicrobiales; family Longimicrobiaceae; genus Longimicrobium; species Longimicrobium sp. The sequence goes on along the minus strand of NZ_DASVSF010000003.1, from coordinate 114,864 downwards.
GCTGCCGGTCTACCCGCTCCTCGCGTGGGAACTGCTGACCGGCTGCATCGAATCGGAGGCGAAGTCGCGGGAAGTCATCGATCTGCGCCTGCCCGCTGACCCGGAGTTTCCCGACGGCGTCGTGATGGTCCGCACCAACGTCAGCCGCGACCACCTGAAGACCGAATACCGCACCCGCTACATCGCCCTGCAGCCGCAGTTGGCGGAGATCATGGGCGAGTACCTGGCCAGCGCGCAGGCGCCGACCGGCCCGCTCCTCTTTCCGGGCGCGACGCCCACCGAACCCGTGGGCGACTGGCGCAAGGCGCTGGACGAGATCGCCGCCCTGGCCGGCTTCGAGCCGGGCGAGGTCCGGACCCGGCGCTTCCGCCCGACGTTCGCGACGCACCGCGCCTATACGTGCGACGAGACGGGGCAGCCCATGTCCACTCTGAAGCTGCGGGCGGAGATGGGGCACGGTTCGATGGAGATGCTGGAGGAGCGCTACTTCAAGCACGCGCGGTTCCGCCGCTCGCGCCCGCACTTGGAGTACCGGTGGAGCGACTGGGCGGACGCGCACCGGAGCCAGCTCGCGCGCGGGATCGCTGCCGCGCTCTCGGCGGGGCAGGCGCGCACTCTCTGCATGCTCGCATCCGGACCGCTGCCGACCGGAGACTGGATGCGGGCGCTGCAGATGTCACCGGGCACGTTCTACCCGGCGCGTGCGCGGCTGGTGCAGTTGGAGCTTGTGGTCTGTCCTGGGGAGGGCCGCGGAGCGCGGTGGGAGCTTACGAAGGATGGGCGGGCGACGGTAGACGCGCTTGCCGCTCAGCGGGAGTTGGCGGCGTAGGCGCGCTGGCCGAGACTGATCTCGTCTTCGAGTTCGGGGTCGTATCCTGAGGCTCGTTGTAGCACGGGTTCCCCACCGTCCACCTGCTGGTTACGTACGGCGGAGACGAACTGCTCGAACTCACGCCGACGAACCCTATAGCCGCTGCCGGAGGGGTACGCGCGCAGGCGTACCCCTCGCAGGCCCGAACGAATCCACTTCCGGATCGCCGCGGGCGTGTACGCGGACTTCCGTCCGAACCTCTCGGCAGCGAGACGGCCTACCTCCTCTACCGCCAGGTCTGCCCCCTCCTCCTCCGCGCCGTCGATCAGCTTCGCCAGCCCCTCGACAGGAACGAGCGTGCCCGGCGGCGCCGATCGAACCAGCTGCTGAAGTCTCTCTTTCAACGTCACCTCAACCTCCAGAATGCTCCTTCGCGACTTCGTCACTTACTCGCCGGCTGTATCCGACTATTAACTCCGGCCGCGAACTGCGGCGGCGAGTGACTCCAGTTCGATGGTACCCCGTACGACTCCGTTGCGCTGATGATTGCCTTGAGTCGGTGCCCGTCCGGCCTGCACGGACAACCGGTGATTGGGCGGCCTCAGTACATGCCGCCCGTCTACGGCCCGTTCCTGCACAGGCCGGCGCAGTTTGTCGAAGTGGCGTCACCACGAGGGTTACGCGAGCACTCCTCCTTTCCTCGCCTTTTCTCAAATACCGTAATCCTCCGTTTTTGCCGGTGAGACTCCCGGTGCTGAACGTCCACGGTTTCCCTCAGACATTCCGTCACCGTCCAGTTCGGCGAACCTCCGCCAGCCACCGCTGGTCCAGGTCCATGTGCAGAACCTGCGTCCGGCCATCGATCACCGCCACCGCTTGAAGGTTCGAGAGAATGGTTGCTTTCAAGTCGAGCGCTTCCGGAGGCGTCAGCGTTCCCGATGCGGCGTAAAGACGCACCACCTCGACCGGGAGATCGAATGAGAACAGCCGTCGGCCGTCGTGTGAGGCGGAGATGTACCACCCCTGCTCGTCCCACGTGTAGCGGACCCGAGTAAATGGGAGCAGTTCGCTGAGGTCGAGAGTTGGGTCTGACATCAGGAACACCGGGATGGCGTTCCCTATCATCGCAATCACGGCTGTGCCAACCCTACGGCAGGCGCTGATAAGGGGCTCCAAGAACCGCGCCTCTTCGGGCGTCGCAACGCCGTCCGGGTGGGTCAAGAGTGCATCGCGCAGGACGTGACGCAGACGTGCGGTGTCCGGTCTAGCCGCAGGACGAAAACGCGCCCTGCTATCCACCGCCGGTGACCGCGCGTACCCAACCATCCGGCTCGTCTCCATGATTGCCTGGATGACTGGCTGGAGGAACACCGAGCGTCGCAAGGGAAGCAGGTGCACATCGTGGGCGTATGCGTAGCGCTGCGCCGACAGAGAGAATTCAGAAGCCGAGAAGATGGCGTACTGATAGTGGTATCGGCGCTTGCCGATGCTCGATTCATCGGGCGCCGCCCAGAACTCTGAGATGTCCTTCAGCACACCGACGCCGTTGCGAACGACATCAAGGCCAACCTCTTTTCGCGCATAGCACTTCGCTTCCACGATCAGCCGCTGGGGGTTCGTGAAGGGAGGTGTTATAGTGAAATCTGCGATCGCGTCGATCTGGTGCTCGCCTCCCCTTCCACGCACCTGCAGCCCCCCGCCGAACGCACGTCGCGTTGTCACGTTGTCGGGGGCTGTGACTGTCGTGTACCCCGACGAGCGCAGCAGATAGAGGATGGCCTCCTCTAGGAGCACCCCCTGCACGTGAGCGGGTGTGAACCACCAGGGTGGATCAGACATTCGAGCGATTAGGGGAGCAGTTGGTCATCTGGCGCGTTGTGGACCCGGTTTATCCGGGCGTAGGTATGCTCGACCATGTTCTGGACGATCCTGGTCACCTCCGCGCGCCACTCCGTATGGCGCGCATGGTCGACTCTTCCACGGGTCTGGTCATTAACGTACCGGTCATTTTCGTACAGTAGTGCGCGCACGGATGCTGCCAACGCCCGCAGTTCCGGATCGCCTTGCTCCGCTTCTGCCGGAAAGTGCTTCTCAAGTTCCTGCACCACGTATTGGAGCCCATCAACGGCAACCGCGACCCCGTCGCGATCCGGTGCAGGAGCTGGGATCAGATCCCGCAGCACATCCATCCAATCATTCGCCAACGAAGCACGCTCCGGCATATCCGGCCAGACGAGTGCTCCGACCATTGCGAAAAGTCGTTCGCGAGCTACGGCATAGAACCAGTCGATCCGTTTAACCTGTACCTTGGGCGGACTAGCGCCGGCGTGGGCTCGCGCGGCAAACGTCGTAATGCGTCCGGCTCTGAGGTCAGGAAGAACGCGTTGATCAGCGCCCGCGAGGACAAGAGTCGCGAGCCGACGCTGGAGGCTAGAAATTTCAGCAACATTGACGAGCCACCAGTACTTGACTTCTAGCTTGCGGAAATACGCGACACAGTCGAGAGCTGGAGGGCTGCCATCCCCCGGGTGACGAATGAGAAACTGTGCGAGGCAAAAGGAGGGGAAGGGATGGCTCATAGAAGAGACGTTGTCAGCTCCGGGCTGAAGGAGCACGAGCACCGCACGGGTAGTACTTGGATCTTTTCGTAACGCATCTGCAATTTCATGCAGCTGATCCATGTACCCATTGTATCTCAAGATTCGTGTTCCGTGAGTAAAGGCCTGTGGCGCAGCACCCCCAGTTGGTTCCGACCGCTGCCAGAAGTCCACCACTTCGCGGAACCGTTCAAGCCGTTTCGCCGCTCCTAGTTCATGATCGTTCTCATCATCACCCAAGGCGAGTTCAATGGGGGCGTCTCCTACCTCAAAGCCACGATACAAAGAACTCAACTCTGATTGCTCCGGCGAAACACGAATCTGGCAGAGCACATTCTCCACATCCCGATTCGCCGCATCAAGCGATGCGACCAAGCGCGCGTAGACCGAACCGACGTCCTGCCCGTCGAATACCAACCCATTGGGAGTCTGGACGTAAGTTGCCGCTCCGGGGGGAGTAAACGGAACCGTGTTCCGCCCCCCCTCCCTGGCAGGCTGGCCAGGTAGTACTAGTGGAATCCGTTCCACTTCGAGCGTACAGGCGTTGGCATCAAATTGTAGCAGGCGGCAAATATCGTCAGGATCCAGTGTGGGGCCACTCGGTGCTGGGCCGGAGATAACCCGCACCTGTCGAGGTGGATCATCTGGACGCGCGTGTGAAGGTACGTAATCAGTATACGTAAAAGGAGCATGTTTATGGCCGTGGAGCACTATCGAGAATCCGTTCTCTACCAGGAACTGGCGCAAGAGTTCAAGATTGGTGAATGATTCAAACGGCTTGATTTCCTCTCTTGTAGAAACCGGCAGTAGCTGGTGATGGAGCACGGCGACGCGCACCAATGGAGCGGAATGTCCTCCAGCGGGCACGGCGCCGAGATCACGGGCGTGGGCTCGCTCAAGCATCGTACGCACGTTCTCCAACTGTTGGTCGGAAACGCGAGCTGCATCTGCGCTTCGTAGCCTTTGAAACGCCTCAACCGCTGCGGCCCCCCCACGCTGCCTTCGGAGAGAACGTTCCAACGCCTCCCATTGGGGATCCGTGAGGCCGGTGTCTAGACGAACCTGAGAGTACCCTGATGAATCGATCGGAACGAACTGAATAGGCCCGATACGCATCAGATGCCCGGCTATAGCTCTGCCCCGCGGGGCATCTGCGTCCACACCTTCTAACAGGGGTGTAACATAGCCCGCGTCACGTATGTATGCTCGAAAATGTGCATATCTGTCAGGGTCCCCCGGACGCAAGTCGGCCGTGACATCATGATTCCCTGGTACTACCAAGATCCGCTGCTCGTCGGCCGGTTTCGCATCCCCGAGTGCGGCTAGAAGAGTGCTGAACGCCCGAAACCCACCCTCAGCATTCTTGTCGGCTACGTCACCGCTCATCACGATGCCGTCAAGCGCTCGCCCCGTTGCCAGTAGCCGCTGGCCGAGTCGCTCCAGCGTTAGACGAAGGACTTCATGGTGTGTGGTCCGGCTGCGCGGAGGAACAAGCCCCGCCCTGTGGTCTCCGATTGGACGGCTTCGTGCTGGATCTACGAGATGTAGATCTGAGAGATGCAGTACGAGAGTCACGGGTGATCTCCGATGCGGTAAATGAATCAAGCTTGCCTACGTCCGCCACAACGCTGGTTCCAGCGTTCCCATAGTACTTTCAAGGCCGTATCATTGCATCCGTCCATGGCCTCATGAGCGACCTCCAGCCACCCACGTCTACGTGCCGTATCTGCCGCCGCTACCCTCAATGCGTTTTCATAGGCAAGCGGTACATCACTAGCCACCGCCAGCGCCCGAAGGGTGGAGGCCGAGAGACTAGCAGGCATCATGCCTTCTAGTCGTCGAATCACATCAGGAAAAGCTTTGTCCCACGAAGCGCGGTCTAATGCAAAGGACGTTGTACTCTGGGGTGTAGAGATTCCTATAGGTGTTTCGCGGACGAACTTCAGGTCACGCTCGTACACGTGCAGGCTGTCACTCATGTGGTGGTATTCACCCGGCTCCACCTCAAGCCATCCCGCGACAACTTCTTGCAATGCAGTGAATTGTACAATGTTGTGTGGCACGCCTAAGAATAAGTCGTTGCTGCGCAATACTTGGAGCCATTCCAACCGGCCATTCCGCACTTTCGGGAACGCGACTACGTTGCACGGGATGTCGGGTCGAGCGGGAGACCCGTCGTTAAAAGGCAGGTCTACGCGTGCATCCCATATCTGCAGTACCGCTTGTCGGCTGTCCGGCGCCGAATCGAGAACTCGGTACACACGGTCGAGTTGATCTATTCCAAAGTGGTCTCGCAGGCGGTATCCATAAGCACCGTCGTGCTCGGGTGCATCGCCGGAGAACCGCGGCAGTACCGGATTCCAATGCGTAGGAAGCGCCGCGTCACGACGTCCCGCCAATATCCAGATCACTTCGACCAAGGCGAACGCAGGGTTCATAGCCGGGGTGCGGGTGAAAATCCAGCGCTGACGAGGATCTTTGATCGTCATCCCCACATGCAGGATCTCTGCGGTCGCTCCGCCGCGTCCAGGCTGAGAGCAAGCAGGTCCACCCTCCTTAAACAGCTCAACAGCAGCGCGCCAAACGTCCTCAGCCGTTCGTCCGCTCAGGGCATACATCGTTTCGGCTCCAGGTCCCGGTTATTCCTTTGTACCGGAAGCAGCCCGCGCGTGCTCCGGTATCATCTCGTTGATTCCCCACTTAGGGGGATAGAAGTAGCAAATCGGTTCAGGAGTAGCGCGGAACTGTTGCTTGATCCGAGTCCGGCCGCTGTGGCCGGTGTATTCGGGATGGTGGACCCGAGCATATTTGTCCACCTCACAAAAGAGGTTCTGACAATCGATAAGCTGCAACCGACGTCCCCAGAGAGTTTGAAAATCTAATCCAAGTTCCTCGAAAGATCTCTCCTGGCGATCCGCCACCAATCGAATAAGTTCTGCGTCGTTAAGCCCGCCAGTTTCGGCGAAACACTTGCGGATGCCATCCCGCGCTCCGGGCCCGGGTACGACGAACTCATCTTCTCTGAACGAGGTCAGACGGCTGTAATTAACGTCTGTGACGTACTGGTAGGCAAGGAAATCTCCGATTGTCGGATACGCTCGCAACAAGTCGAAAGCATCCTGCATGCGCCGACACGCAGCGATTTTGCTGGGTAGGTTGTCTGCCATCATCCTAGCGAGCAGGCGGAGATGCATCCGGTGCTTTCGGCCTTCCCCAAGACGTGGGCCACCGCTGGGCATGATGTAAGCGGCAGAATATATCCGCTCGCCGGTGCTCATCGCCTCTTCAAGTACACGATCATACACATCAAAGTTAAAAGCATCCCATCGGATCTCACCCACTGCCGACTCGAGGCGTTCCCAGGTTTCTACGCGATTGAATAGCTTGAAAAGCACTATCCGAAAGAACACTTCGTCGGAATCCGTGTCCCCACGATAAATAACATTCCGGATAAGATATTGGCTCACCCGGTCCGATGCACGGTATGCATTCGTGAACTTGTGCCTAAGTAGAATTGGATCACTCGTCCATGGTGGAGGCATTCTTTCTAGGCGTCGAAAAAAGATCGCCTGCCGCTCGGCCGCGAACTTCCAATATGTGTCGAATACAGGTGTGGTGCGAGCGGGGGGGAGCCTGACGAAGATGTGTAGCGAACCCTGCTCCTCTGATGCGAGATCCAGTTGCTCAATGCCGTTATGCTCCTTAGCTAGTGAAGCCGTGGACGTTCTCGTGATCCGCTTCACGCGCCCACTCCGCATCGCGGCTTGAGCCGCTGCTGAAGGCGAGTGTCAAGCTCTCTAAGAACCTGTTCTACGGCCGCTTCAACGGTCGTTGCGTTACTCAGTTCCACGACATCCTGTTGGGTTGCGGCGATCGCTCGATACTCTTCATCTCGGCGCCTGAAATCCGCTCTCTCCGCATGCGGAATAGAATCGATTGAGCGACGGATCAGGAACACGGCAGCCGGGTGGAGTTCACCCCAATGCTCGCGTTCCAACTCAATCATGGTACGTAAAGTACTATGGTTTATCCCGGAGAGCACCCCGTAGACCCAAGTGGACCACCAGTACCGATCGAGAAGCACAATCTCACCCGCGGCAATTCGCGGGCGGATTTCACGATCAATTACATCGAGATGAGCGGCAACATGCAGAAGTTGGAGGGCGGCGGGCAGGACGTGAGTCACCCCGTAACGCTGTGGTTCGTGGTGCAAACCGTAAACTAGCGCCCCGAGACTCCCAGGAGTGCGGCCAGGAAACGAGAGCACAGAGACCCCGAAGTCACGGTCTACAAGCGCGTCACGAACTCCTTGAACGAGGGTAGTCTTCCCAACCCCGTCAGGCCCTTCGAATGCCACGAGGGCGCCGGTGCGTGTACTCAAAGGGGAACCCCTGCGGATTGGATGGCCTTAGCGCTGTCATCGACAAGACGCCGGGCACGAGTCACCGTTATTCCTCCCCGAGGAGCGTGTCCAGCGATGCAAGTCATCCTTCCAAGGCGTAGTCCCATCTCATGCGCGAGGAATGCGCCGAGTCGACAGAGCCCGAGATAGTTTCCGTAGGCTCGTTCAAAAATGTACTGCGTCCCATAGAATGCGGTCAGCGCCAACGAACCGTCTCCGCGGTCTGGGTGCAGCGCGATCTGCTGCAGGCACGGAAAACCTTGGAGCGGCATCCCGGTCAAATCCTCGCTTGGCCGACTTATAGACGCTTGGTAAGCACTTAGGCGCTTAACGTCCCGCTCGTGGAGACGAATAAGATGCTCAAGTTGGTTTCCCTCCTCTGGTGCCCCTGCGTAGTCGATCAGCCTCTCAAAATAAATCCCACGACGGTTGCGTGGATCCTTGCGAAGGGTCTTCCGGACAGCATGATAGCGGGAATACAACTCCTGCCGTGGCCGATCCCGGTTCCAGAGTGACTCAGGGAAAATAGTATTCGCTGCGGTGTGACAGCTGAGGGGAAGCATAGCTCGTTTCGGGCGCCTCGCCAGCTTGGAGTCATGTTGCTCCAACAAAGCTTCGTCGATCAGCGCTCGTACTTCGGGTACCTGCTCCGGTGCTCCCTGGTCATCGAACCCGAGCACTGTCACCACCAAAGGAGCCAAGGCCTCTACTCCGGGCCGAGTCACCATATGGAAGGCGCGGAGCCACGCAACGGAGAGATTTAGTTCAGTGATCGGTTCAGCAACCACGGGCCGCTCCACAGCACTTACAGTAGGCATCAGTTCTCCTTTTAAAAGATGGGAACGTCGCCGTCTGCAGCGTCGAGGTGACGGTACACACCGCGTCCCTCGTAGCCTCGGCGCGCGACCCGCGCGAATACTGCCCAATCCGTCCCAAGCACCTGCGCTATCCCAGGGGCAATCGCCTCCACCACAAGATCGTTCCTACGGCCCTGCACAGGGCTAGAGAGTGCCAATCCGTCAACACGAGTCCCGATTGGAAGGATCATCTGATCGCCTACCTGGAGATCAACCGGCCGATTCGTCCAGTTCCGATCCACGACCATGACGTCGCCAACCAGCGGAACGCCTAGCAGGTCCTCGCGCACCCTCTTGGGTTTGTGGGCCAGTAGGGCGTCTGCTCGGGGCTTTGAGAGCAGGTTCAAACTCCATCGCATGTGCTGGACAAGCGTGCCGTAGCCCACTCCAAGCCAACCCGCAACTTGGTAAGCCTCTGTCGCAGCCGGAGAGTTCAGATCGAAGCCCCGCGACCGAAACCCTCTTTCTACCGCAGCTTTGGGCATCAGGAAGAAGGCGCCGAACGCATTCGCTAAGATCTCGTCAGGATCGGGGGGGGATTGTGCAGCGCTGCTCACCCCCTCGATGTACTGATCAATCCGTGTCCCATGTCCAAAGGCATGATGCCCGATCTCATGAGCGGCGGTTGACGCTTGCCGTCCAGCCGGTCGTAAGGCGGAGACAATTACCAGAGGCTTTGCCTGATCCGGACCTTGGCGGACGTACATTCCCTCCAAGCTTGGTGCAGCGAGGAAGCGGACTTCTAACCCGAGACGGTCAGCCGCATCATACACAGAAAGAGCTTCCCCCAGCGGGATACCCAGGCGAACACGCGTTTCAAGCGCAACCCGGAGTGCCCGCTCCGCCAATGTACGCCGGTTCATGAGGTTGCGCCCCCTGAGCCACGGAGGGCTGCGAGCAGATGAAGTACTCGATCAAGATCCTCGGGTTTGAGCTTCCCGAGTTCGCGTGCCGCGAGTTGAACGCGTGCATCATCCGGGCGTAACGCGTCGGGGTCATCACCCGCCAGCCAGGAGGTACTAACTCCATAGATCTCGGCAAAGCGCGCGAGTTCCTCCGCAGGAACGCGCCGCCGACCTGCCTCCGCTTCGCTCACGCTCGGTCGGTGTAAGTCAACGAGTCGAGCTACTTGTCCCTGAGACAGGCCGGCCATCTCACGGGCGCTTCGTAATCGCGCGCCAATTACGACACGCTTAGCAGCTGCATCGTCGGCACTTTGGTCGTTCATGTGGCTCCTTCACCATCCGTGAGTTTCAGCTTCTTCCCGTACCGGGCGATGATGCCTCGCGCGATGTCACCGATTGGTAACGGGCAACCGCGGTTCGACGCGAAGACATTCGGTTCCACCTTCACGCCGATCTCAGCCGAAAGGAGCACGCACGCTTCCGTTACGTTCAAGCTGTCGAACGCTCCCAAATCTTGGAGCGGAACGATAGAGTCGTCTATCTCTAGTACCTCACGACCGCATTGCCGCTGGATCGCCCCAACGGCGTCCCGCACCAATCCGCAGACCCGCCCCTCCAATCCCGTATCACTCATAGACGCCTCCTTACCAGTGGTAAGGATATCTTACCACACATCCAGATCGAACGCAAGATGTGCGTCTCCTGAGCTCATCCGTTACCGGCTGATCGAAGGGCAAGGTAATCGGGTCAGGCTCGTGGGCGTTTCAGCGGACGTCGCGGTATCAGCAGGGTGCCCGCCGAAGCGAGCCGTGACCGGGAGGCGCCTAAACGCTCGCTGCGCTCGCAGGCACCCCCGGTCGGCTCGCCTTTTCGCTGCGCTCAAAGGAAGACCGTTGTCGCGTCGCACGCTCCGCAAACCCACCCGCTGGACCCCCGAGGAGTGGGCCCAGGTCGAACGCGCCGCCGCCGACCGCGGCGTGCCCCCGCTGCGCTACGTCCGCGAGGCGGCGCTCGGAATGCCGAGCCCGTCCCAGCCCAGCCGCGGCCAGCCCATCACCCCCGCGCGCCGCGCGCGGTCGCTGTGGAACCAGCTCGCGCGCGTGATCAACAACCTCGATCAGCTCCGCCGCGTCGCCGAGGCCGACGGCGACGACGACGGCGTGCGCGTGCTCACCGCCGCGGCCGGCAGCGTGGAGTACGTGATCTCCGCGGCGCCGACCATGCTCGGGGCGCGTGGCGACGAGGTAATCAGGGGCGTGGTCGAGGCAGGGAATGCGCTGAACGCGCTCGCGCACCGCGCGAACACGGCCGAGGAGCTACCGCCGATGGACGAACTGCGCTCCGTCCTCGCTCAAGTCGAGAAAGCGGTTCGCGAAGCGCTGCCGTGATCGCGAACCAGACGTTCGGCGATGACTTCGGGGATTGTGGTGATTACCTGCGCAGGGGGAGGGGCCGCGTCGATCCGTCCCAGCGCGTGGGATGGGTCGAGTTCCAAAACCTGCCCACCCGGCGCATGGACATCGCCGAGCGCATCATGGCAGGCACGGCGAGCCTCTCGTACACCAGGAAGCCCGTCTTCCACCTGTCCATCAGCTTCGCGCCGGGTGATAGCGTGGACGAGGCGCTGATGAAGCGGGTGATGGCGCGAACGCTGGCGGACCTCGGGCTTAGCGAGCACCAGGCGGTGATCGTAGCCCACATCGACACCGATGATCCGCACGTGCACGCGATGGTGAACCGCGTGCACCCGGAGACGGGTGTGGCGTGGAGAGGGAGTTGGAGCCGATTGCGCACCGAGGCCAGCCTGCGACAGCAGGAGTTGGACGAGGGGCTGCGGGTCGTGCCCGGGTGGCTCGCCCCCGTGCCGGGGCACCCTGAGCTGAGACCGCAGCCGCGGCTTGCGCGTGCGGACCAGGAGTTCCTGCGCGAGGTGCAGGAGCGCGCTGGCCCGGTGCTGGAGCGCGCACGCTCCTGGGCCGACGTAGAGGCCGGCCTGGCGGAGTTCGGGTTGTCCGTGCACGTGAACGGGCGCGGGATGTCCGTCACGGACGGACGGCGGCTGGTGAAGGCCTCGGAGGTGGGACGACAGTTCTCCCGCGGCAACTTGGAGAAGCGGCTGGGCCGATACTCCGACTACAGCGCGCGCGTCGCTGTGGCCAGCACGACACTCGTGCGTGATCCGCGAGGTGTGCCTGCAGCGCACCTCGGCGTTGAGAGCGAGGGCCAGCCGGAGACTCGCGCCGTATCGGACCCACAACTGCGGTTCAGCCTGCACGAGGAAGGTGAGACGATTGGAGTCTGGGACAGCAGGGGCCCGCAGTTCTTCTTCGCGGACACGCGGGAACGGGCGGAGGCGGAGATGCAGCGCGCCGAGTGGCTCGCCGCCCGCTACCCGAACATCCGTGCCGTGCGCTGCTTGCGGGACATGGACGGCGAGTGGCGCGACGCCCGCGGATTGCCGCGACTTCCGGAGGATAAACGGCGGCCGCATCGCACCGTGCATCCGCTGGCGGTTGCAGAAACAACTGTCCACACGGCAACGCCGGAAGAAGAGCGTCCCGCCCCCGCACCTGCCCCGGAGCTGGTGCGCGAGAATGCGAGCTTCCTCGATGAAGTGCGGTCACAGGCTAGGCTCATTCTGCGGCTGTCGGAATCGTGGACGGAACTGGAGCACGACCTTGCCGAAGTCGGCCTATTTCTCCGCGTGAAGGGCGGCGGCTTTGTCGTGACGGACGGTGAGCGGGAATTGAAGGCGTCCGAAGTAGGACGCGAATTCTCGCGCGGCCATCTGGAGAAGCGTCTCGGGCGGTACCCAGAGATACCCGTCGCTGAGGCTGACGCCATGTCAAAGACGCCTACGCCTGCTGTGCAGCCGGAGCTTCCAACGGAGCACGTCGAGCTTGCTCAGCCTCATGCGCCAGAGGCCGCACCACGGGAATCAGCGGAGCTGAATGCGCCCCGGTTCAGCCTGTACGAGGACGGGGACATCTTTGGCGTATACGACAGCGCTGGGCCGGCGGTGTTCTTTGCCGATTCGCGCGAACGCGCGCTCGCAGAGGTGGAGCGCGCCAATCAGATCGTCGCTGTGTACCCGAAGGCGATCTCCATCGGATTCCTCCGTGAGATGGATGGTGCATGGCGGGCTTCCCGCGGGTTGCCGCGGCTCCCTGAACCGGAGGGCCACAAGAGCTCCGTTCAGTGGCCGGGCAGCGTTCAAGTGGGGGCCGGCCCTGTGGCTGAGACTGCGCCGGACGCCGAGATCGCCAGCCCCACGGTGGCGGAAGGCGGGGCGGAGCCGATCCGCGCCCTGGAGCCGCCCTCGCGCGCGGAGCCTATCAGGGAAGAAGGGGTAGCCCCGCCTCACCCACTGACGGAAGATACTCCGGACCAATCAGGCCACGAGCAGGGACGTGACGCCACTCGAGATACGCCCGAGAGTCGGCTGGATGTGCGGGATGAACCACGCCATTCCGCGATCCCCATCGTGGACCGCCTGCAGGACGAGCCGGCCGTGGATGAGGCCGTGCGTGCGTTCACTGAATTGGAGCACGCCCGCGCTGCGGCCGAGTTGGCGCGCGTATTTCGCGCGGAGCGGACGCGGGCCGAAGCGGTGCTCACGATCCTGGACCAGCAGAATGATGCGCTCGATCGCACCCAACGAGACTTCGAAACCACGGCAGCGAGGGTATACCTCGATCCTGCCGCAGCCATCACTCAGTGGGACGCGCTCGTTCTCAAACACAGGGGCAACCTGGAGGCCGCCGCCTCGCAGGTGAGGACGAAACCGGAAATCCTGGGGCCGCTGCTCACCGACTCCCCTTCCTCCGTCCTGGAATCGGTAGCCGAAATGTTCGGTTCCCTCAGCACTCGGTCGGCAAAAGAAGCTGTGCCGCAGCTGCTCCGCCGCGCCGCCCTGTACGCGCCGGCGCGGCGGGACGCGGCAAAGCCTGTCGAGTGGGAAGCACCGGACGGGGAGAAGATCGTCGGCCGCACGGAGGTGCGTTTGCGCGCGAACGCCGTCGTCGCCGAGCGAACAGTGCAGATCAAAGCCCTGGATGCAAGCATAGCGGACCTCGGCGGTATCTCTGGAGCCGAGACCAAGGTGCGGCTTGCCTTCGACTGGTTGTCCCCCGCTCAGCGGAGCCAGGCTGAACGGAAGATCACCGCGGGGGCGGCCGCCAGCGGCTCCTCGGAAACAGCCGTGGCCGTAAACCTGGCCGAGGTGCTCGGCAGGACGCACGACGCTGCGAAACTCGCGCGGGGGCTTGGCGAGGGACGCGGTGGGCTCTGACGAACGGCCCGACCCCCCACCGTGTGGCCTAGATTATAGACTAATCGACGGATCGAGGATGCCTGATCGGAATCCCCGGGAGCACGGGTTCACCTCGCACCAGGTCCCAGAGCAGTCGCGTTCTCTCCGGCGACATGGCTGCCTCCACCACCGCCTCGCGCTCCGCGTCGGTGAAGGCGGCGCCGTACCACCCATCCAAATTGCCCGGTGCGACCTGGGCCCTGACGTCTGTCATCAGATGGGCCAGCGTGGGAGCATCGACGGTGTCCGCTTCAGCTTCAGCCAGTACCTTTGTCATGACGGCGGTCCAGTCCTCGGCGGGCGTGGAGACCCGAACGGGTGCGCTCCCTCCGAACACCAGTACCGGGGCACCCCAGACGGCACCGCACGCACGTTCGATATATCGTGCGATACCCGCGATGCGCAGGATAACGACGCAAGCGAAGAGGAGGGAGCCGTCCGGCGACCGCCAGGCAGGGTCAATCGATGGGCGCCTGCCGTACTCGATCCCCTCAATGACTGACCAGTCGATGCGGTGAGCCGTCCCATCCCCAGGCCTCGCATAGCACCAGATCTCGGCAGTGCCGATTTCGTCCTGTGCAATACCAGCCGCAGCGGGGTGGTCGGCGACGCCTGACGCCTCGATGGGACATCCGAGGTGCCGGAGGTACGCACTTCCCGTAACGCTTTGGAGGTCGAACGTCGGAACCCCGTTGGACACGCGGCGCAGCGTCGCCTCGCGCAGTTCGTTCGCCAGTGCGGGGACCGGCTGGTCACCGTCCAGGAGACCCCCTTGCCGGAGGACGGGGGCGTTCGCCGCGAGCCAGGCTTCGACTGCCTGGCAGCGCACCGGGTCGTCCAACTCCGAATGGCCAGGCACGTCCGCTGCGACGAGCGCGGCCCAGGTCGGAAAGCCTGATTCTTCCGCGATAACGGCGAAGGCGTGCTTGAGTCTGACGTCCGTCCGCCGGGCGATCAGGGTGTCGGTGCCTAGGTCGCTGAAGGGGCGCAGCCGGACGAAACGGGCGGCGGCGCTCCGGGCGGTTTCCGGATCGGAACTGCCGAGGGCGCGGTGAAGCTGCCTCGCCGCACGGCGAAGCCGCTCCACCCGTAGGGTGGACTTCATGGGATAGCCTCCGGGGTCGTGTTGGATGTCCCGCTCCTGGCCAGTCGGGACGGACCGCGGAGGCCCGCGTGATGGGCCTGCGTCGGTGAATGTTCGGGGGTGGCCTCAGGTGCCTTTCGCAGGAGAGGCGGCCCCCGGGCTCGCCCCTTACCCTACACTATCGGCAATGCGGCGGGGCCGCAACGGCGACGGCAGTCCATCGGTGCGCTTGATGTCGTCGATCTACGGACGCGCCAGGTCCCCGTAGTGGTGATACGTGGTTGAACCGGACGTTGCCCAGCGCGAGGAGATTGCCGCAGGCGCTCGGAATACGGACCTCGCCCTCGGCTGCGCCCAGCGGGCGCGAGTGGGGGACCACCGTTTTGGGATACTCGACCGCGCAACCCCTGATCGCGAAGGAAGGACTGGATGCCAAGTACCTCCTCCGCCTCGCCCGGGACCTCGCCGCCCGCGCGAACGGCTGCAAGCTGCTGGTCTCGCGTTCGCGCTGAACGGCACGGAGGGTGATTCGTCAATGATCGCTTACGTTCCGGAGAGTGTAAGTGATCGCTAACCTGCTGATCCGCTCAGTCTTTAACCCCCGCAGAGAAAAGTGGTGGACGAGTCAGGCGCTGAGGCCAATCCGGCCAGTGCATCGCTCGTCATCCGTCTCAGAGGGGTTCTACGATGTCTCGCTGCCTCAACAAGGCCACGCTGATCGGCTACCTGGGCGCCGATCCCGAGATCCGCACCACCAGCGGTGGCGCCCGCGTTGTGCAGTTCTCGCTCGGCACCACGCGCCGGTGGAACGATCGCGACGGCAAGCCGCGCGAGAAGACGCAGTGGCACCGCGTCCTGGTGTGGGACAGCTTGGCGGCGACGTTCGGGTTTGTCGAGAAGTACCTGCGCAAGGGCGACCGCGTCTACGTGCAGGGCGAGATCGACTACCGCTCGTACGAGACGGACAGCGGCGACACGCGCTGGACGACGGAGATCAAGGCCACGGACGTGCTGGGTGTAGGCGAGACGGGGGGCGCTGAGCGGCGCAGTGGACGGAGCACACGCCCGGCGGCCGTTGCCGGTGAGGCAGAGCTCCAGCCGGCGCTGTAGGCCGATGAGGTACGACGCTCCCTATCCCGAGTTCAGCTGGTCCCACTCCCGGGACCGCGCCCTGGCGGAGTGCGCGCGCGCCTACTTCTGGCGCTACTACGGCGGCCACCGAGGCTGGTCGCCGGAAGCGCCGGAGGAGGCGCGGCTCGCCTACGCGCTCAAGCAGCTCACGTCATTTCCCATGATCGTGGGGACGGCCGTGCACGACTGCGCCCGCGAGTGCGCAGAAGCGGTGCGCCGCGGCAGGCCCCGCCCCTCATTCGACACCATGCTCGTCCGGGTATCCGAGGCGCTGAACCGCGCGGTGCTCGGCTCGCACCACCGCGACCTCTTCCAGCGCGATCCCAAGCGCGTGGTGATGCTGCAGGACGCGTGGTACTCCGGCCGCTCGTCCTCGGCCGGGGTTGCCGGCGCGGTGGCGAAAGCGCGCCTCTGCCTCCGCACGCTAGAGGCGTCGCGGGTCTGGGCGGACCTGGAGGCATGCCGGCCCGAGTGCGTGACGGTGCCGGAGGGCCCCGAGGCGTTCGTGCACGAGGGCTGGCCGATCTACGCCGGCCCGGACCTGGTCTACCGCCCGGATGAGCGGCGCGTCGTCATCCTCGACTGGAAGACGGGGGACGAGAGCGACGCCGACCTGCAGATTGCGTTATACGCGCTCTACTGCCGCACCGTGCTGGGGCTCCCTTTCCGCGATGACGAGTGGTTCGGCCGCGTGGTGAACCTATCCACGGGAGACGACACCACATTCGAGATCTCTCGCCTGGATGTGATACACGCTGCGGAGCGCATCCGTGACAGCGTACAGGCGATGCAGGTGCTGCTGGCCGATCCGGATCGCAACGCGCCGCGCCCGATCTCCGACTTCCCGCTGCCTGAACCCGAGCGGCGCCGGCGCTGCCCCTACTGTCCCTTCTACGCCCTCTGCCACGACGAACTGGAGGAGGTGGAGTTCGGACGCTGCGCTGACGCCGAGGCGTAGCGCGAACAGGGAAGGACAGGGCAGAGCCACCGGGGCGGTGCGGGGCGGGGGAGGGCCCGGTCCCCCCTTGCCCCGACCGGCCGCCGTTCACAATTTCTTTCACAGTTTCCAGCGCCTACCACGGTGCGCCGGGTGACGCCCAGTTACGGAAATCGTAGGAAAATCGCGGGTTTTCAGGCTTTGCGGCGAGTGCAGTTTTGGCGGACCGGTCCTCCGGAGCCAAAGGTCACAGGTTCGAATCCTGTCGGGCGCACTTCTTCAAACAAGCCCCCGCTTGCACTTGGCAGGCGGGGGCTTGTTGCGTTCTGAGTGTCCGGGGACAAACCCGGGACAACGATTTTCAAGCCGTACGGGGTGACGGACCCGCTGCCGTACTTCGGGCAACGTGTCGAAGTGCTCCAGCCGGTACTCCACGTGCTCCGACCGATACACGGCGCTGCCCAGGTGGAAGTAGGTCGCCAGCACCATGCGCACCGTCGGGGTAGACTTCGCCTCTGCACCCGGAGATCGAGAAGAACGCGCGCGCAGCCGGAACCTCACCGCCCTGTGAGACGAGATTTCGCGGCCAGCCTCACGATCCTGGTGCAGACGTCCCGCGCGCAATTGGAGTACGCGCAGGCGGCCGCGCCGGTGACCCCAATCATCTTGGAGGCCAACCGGGGGGGGCGATCGAAGCACGTCGTCTCCTTGCGGCAGAGCAGTTCGTCTGCATAATCTACTGGTGGGGACTGGTGCTACGTGCACGGCGCAGTACCCATCTTCTCCTTCCCGCCGCAAACGGCACCCAGTCGCGAGGGCGACTGCGGAGTACTGCCGCGGCGACCCCACCGGCGCTTTGACGCGCACCTGCGCCCCTGCGGAGCGGCTCACGTATTAGCACCGTTAGCGCGCGCCGGTGCCTCGTACGTCATTCGCATAAAGATCATTGAATGCAACCGCTCATCGACCAGATCCGCCAGTCGGGTCAAACCGAGTTCTTTTGGATGTTGGTGGGCATCATCATCGGCAAACTCGTTGAGCGGGTCTGGCGAGCGGGGGCCAACATCGTTTCGGAGCGGCGCATCCGCCGCCGGTTGGCCGAACAGGAATCGACAAGCGAACATCGATTGAACGTTGCCACCCTGGGCAGCGCCAGCCCCTACGATCTGAAACGGGATTTACGCCTCTCGCATTCAAACAGGTGCTTACGCGTGGTGCCGCCTACGGACATTCTTGAGAGGCTGTTGGGAACCTCAGGTGATTCCGATGCGGGGTGGGTTCGCTCGGAGCCGGTCGCATTCGATGGCTCATCAGATTACTCCGAGTTGATCATGACGACCGGGATTGCCGATCTCGCTGCACGAATTGAGAGGCACAGACGCTGGGTCGCGGAGGATTTTCTCCATCGCCGGCACGGATGCCATTTCAACCAGCCGAAGTTCGGAGTGTATAGGCTCGATACACTCCAGCGCGCTGGGCAAGATGAGCGACCTGTACTCCGAATGGAGGTCTACAACACCGATTATTTCACCCATCGGGTATTTCGGTCTGTGTACCGCGAGTTGGTACAGGAGGGGCATCCGATTGCGCGATGCACCTACGGTGACCTCGCAAGATACAACTGCTTCACCACCTCGTTCGGCGTTAATGCGTTCCTGATCCTGAAGTCCGATGCCGCGCACAGCGACGTTATCGCCCTTGCACAACGCTCTCGCCTCGCCGCCGGCAACATACGAGGCGAGATCTTCTCGGCGACTGTCAACGAGGGCCTCTCCAGTACAGACGTGAACTACTTGGGCCAAGTGGATTTGGTGCAATGCCTGGAGAGAGGATTTGACGAGGAGGTGGGGCTAACCAGGCAGGATCTGAGTGACGCTCGATACAACTTTTACGATGTTTTCCTGGAGCGAAGTCGGTTCGAGCTGGGGCTGACCTGCGGGGTTGTGGTGTCGGGGATCACTCCAGAGGAGTTCTCGCGGAGAGCGGAGGTCGCGAAGGACCGCGTCTTGGAGATCGCGGCCCTGCGTTTCCTCACCTACACTAGGTCGTCGCTGCAGAAGTTCATAAACGAGCACCAATTCGTTCCGCACGCTTTGTTCACCCTGCTCAGAGTCGCGGTGCGCGACCAGATCTATTTAGAACTCCGTGCACTCGAAGGTGTTCGTCCAGACCTGGAGAATTCCCACCCCTGACGCTGGGTTCAGCTGGATATTCCTCCCGGCAAACTTGCCGGAAGCAAGCCGTCCATGAAGAACGCAGACGGACTACCCCCTGCGGGAGTTCATCGGTTGTTGAAGCCGCCGAGCCACGTCGTATCGGCGGCCAACCATTGCGGGGCTCCAGTGCGCTAAAGCCTGCGCGCGATCCCAAATCCCATTCCGGACGAGTTGGACGACGTGGACGCTCGAGGCAGGGGCCCGCCCCGCCGCCGTCCACAATCGATGCCGTGCGCGCGTCCTGCGGAGGGGACAGCGCGGCTCCGGCGGTGATCCGGGCGGGCGGGCATCCGGGTGCGCCGCAACGACATCCGCAGGCGCCGCCATGAGGGAGCCTTTCTTGCTCGTCATCGGTCTGTACGCCCGCCCGTCCACGCCCCAGGAGGATCACATGACCCGCTCCCACCTTGCAGCTGCGCTCACCGCGCTGTTCATGGCCGCCGTCCCCGCGGCTGCGCAATCCGCGCAGGATCCCCCCCTTCCCGTGCTGACCGGGCGTGTGGTGGACCGCGTCAGCGGCTCCCCCGTCGCGGACGCCATCGTGTACGTGGGCCGGGAGGACCGGGCGATCGCGGCGGGCGAGGACGGGCTCTTCCAGGTTCGCCTGAAGCCGGGGTACTACCAGGTGGAGGTGAGCCGCCTCGGGTATGCGCATCTCACCACCTCGGTTTCCATCGGCACCGACGACAGGGGTCTTACGATCGAAATGGAGCCCGAGCCGATGCTGCTGGAGCGCGTGCAGGTGTTCGGCGATCGGCTGAAGAGCCGCCGCAACGCCAGGCCCACGTCGGTGGTGGCGTTCGATCGGCGGGAAATGGTGGCGTCAGCCTCGCCCCACGTGCTGGCGTTCGTCCGGTCCCGGGTGGGACTTGCCCCCGTGGCCTGCCGCACCTCCGGCAGTCTCACGCCGTGCGCGTACGTGCGTGGCCAGTCCGTTCCCGTCTCCGTCACCGTCGACGGGATGCCGACGGTCGCCGGGCTCAACGCGCTGGCGACGTATCGCGGCGACGAACTGCACATGGTGGAGGTCTACGGCGGTGGCCGGCTCGTGAAGGTGTACACCGTGGCATACGTCGAGCAGATGGCTCGCAATGGCTGGCATCCCTGACGGCTGCCGCACGACGAGATCCTCCCGTTTCATGAATGAGCCCCCGCTTGCAGCTGGCAGGCGGGGGCTGGCTGCGTCCTGGACGTCCACGCGCCATGAACCCGCGGGATGGGCGCCATCTCGGCCCCACGCCCCCTGCCCCGGCGGACGATCCACCCGCGTTGCCCCGCGCCCTCATCTTGACGCGCAGCGTAGAGTGATCCAGAATCTGGAGCACTCCTGGCCGCGAGAGAGCTGAATGACGCCGAAGGGAATCAGGGAATCGCAAGCGGGAGGGTTGGGCGAGCTGCTGGCTTCGCCGGCGTTCGCGCGGCTGCTCCTTCACTTCGCGATGCGCGACGACGACGAGCCCGAGCACGTGCGCGGCCTTCAGCGGCACTGCGGGTTGTCGATGAGCTCGCTGAACCGCGAGCTCAGGCGGCTGGAGTCGCGCGGCCTGGTGCGGCGCATCGAGAACGACGGGCGTGTGCTCTACCGGGTGGATGACGATCATCGCGGCTGGAAGACGCTTCGCCGGCTGATCCGCGACTTCGCCGATCCCACCGAAGTGGTGGAAGCGGCGATCGCGGGGGTGGAGGGCATCCGGCTGGCGTTCGTGTTCGGCTCCACGGCGCGCGGCGACGCCCGGGGAGACAGCGACGTCGACGTGCTGGTGGTCGGCGACCTTGGGCCCGATTCGCGGTTGGGCCACCATGCGGCGGAGGCATCGATGCTGTTGGACCGGGACGTGGAAATCCGAACCTATACCCCCGAAAAGCTCGCCCGGCAGGTCGCGGCGGGGAACGCCGTGCTCCGCCGCATCCTGGACGGTCCGAAGCGGTGGATCGTGGGTGACGATGCGCTGCTGGCGGAGGTGGCGGGGTGAGCGCGCACCGCATCCAGCGGCTGCTGGAGGCCCGCAACCTGGAAGAGGTGCCGGCAGAGGACGCGGAGGTGGCGGCGATCTGGGCCGCGGCCCTTCGCGAGTGGTCCGACGCCTCCGTCGCGGGCCTCAGCGTAGCCGGTGCCTACACCCACGTATACCAGGCGGCGTTCCGCGCGGCGACGGCGGTCGTCCGTTCCGCGGGGTATCGCCCCCGCGGGGCGGTGGGCGGGCACCACTACGTGACGTTCTACGCCGCCTCGGCGCTCGGCGACGCGGATTTGCAGCGAAGCGCCGACGCCATGCAGAACATCCGGGGAGGGCGTCACACGGCGTTGTACGGCGACGAGGAGGAGCTCGACAAAGACGACCTGACCGGTGCGCGCCGCAACGCCACGGCGCTGCTGGACGCGGTTCATCGCCGGATCGTATCCACGCGGCCCTCCCTCGCGAAACGGCTGGCCGCGCCTCCCCGGCCCTGACGCGATCGACCCGTCAGGCCCACGAAGCCCCGTCTCCGCGGACGGGGCTTCGTCGTCCTCCAGGTGCGCGCCACGCTTGCCCCCGGCGCGGACCCGCCGCAGTTTTGGCCAGGCCCTGCAGCACCCGCCTCTCGCCCCCCGATCCCCCACCCGCCGAGCCGTCATGGGCGCGACCATCTGGACGTACTTCACCGATTACGACGAGCAGCCGGACCGCGCGCTGCACCGGCTTCGGGATGAGATCTTCGATGCGGGACAGTATCGCCGCCCGTGGGAGTTCCCGGACTTCTTCGTGGGCGTGCGCGATCTTCCCAACGTGCGGTTGAAGACACGCCTGACATTGTGGGTCCTGGAGTCGCTGTACACCACGATCGAGCTGTTCCGGTGGGCCGCCTGGGGCTTCCGCTCGCCGTCCTCCATCGAGGAGGCGGTCGCGTGGGCCGAGGAGGATGGAACCCACTCCATCCTCGACATCGAACGTACGGGCATGTACCGCGGCTTCGGCGTCGCCATTCCGCTCTCCGAGCTACGCCTGCGCGAGTTCTTCGGCACGACGGAGCCCGGGCGGGACGCGGCGGAAGAAGCGGCGCATGAGATCAGCTGCTCGCTGGCACGCTGGGAGGCGGTCTACTTTCCCGTCTACGAAGACGGCAAGCCCCGGCACCTGGTCTTCATCGGCGTGTCAGGCGATTGAGGCACGGAGTGGATCGACGAGCCGCGGAGGAGCGCTACTGCCCCTCCGCGGCTCTCGTCGTTTCCCCCCTGCACGGTGCAGCCGCGCGGCTGCACCTGACACGCTCCGGCTGCACCGGCATCTGGCTTAGTTAACGCCTAAGTAGTCGTCTCCGAACGACTTGCGAATATGCGCAGCCCGGTCCCGCGGTTGCCTTGTTGGTCCACGTAGACACGACGGATCGACAACCAACCGGAGCGGACGATGAAATCCATAGCGAGAACGATCAGTGCGACGATGCTGTTGACGGCATCCTGGGCGGGAACCCTGCACGCACAGCAGTTCCCGGCGGAGAAGGCG
This sequence comes from Longimicrobium sp., assembly GCF_036388275.1. NCBI lineage: Bacteria > Pseudomonadati > Gemmatimonadota > Longimicrobiia > Longimicrobiales > Longimicrobiaceae > Longimicrobium > Longimicrobium sp. The sequence continues at coordinate 92,127 of NZ_DASVSF010000003.1, read as the reverse complement.
GCCGAGGCGCGAGCCGCGGTGCAGGAGTGCAGCGCGGCGGGCGCGCGCAAGGACGAGGCGGCGGCGCGGCCCGCGGCGCAGCGCGCGTCGGCGCTCCTCGCCGAGTGGCTGCGGGCCGAGCCCAGGGGTGTGGAGCCGCGGGTAAGGATGGCCAACCTGCGTGCCGGCTGCGAGCTGCCCTTCGCCGACATGATGGGGAAGGGCACGCTCATCGGGCAGGCGAACACCCTGCTGGAAGAGGCGCTGCAGATCGACAGCACCCACTGGGAGGCGCGCTTCACCCTGGCCATGCACCACTTTCACACGCCCGAGTTCCTGGGGCGCGGACCCGAAGCCATCCGCCACCTGGAGATCCTGCTGCGCCAGCAGGGCGAAGGCACGCGGCCCGGCTTCGCGCGGACCTACCTGGTCCTGGGCGACCTGTACCGCCGAGTGAAGCGCGAGGAGGATGCGCTGGCCGTCTGGCGTCGCGGCGCCGCGCTCTTTCCGGAGCACGCGGAGCTGCGGGCGCGGCTCGGGGGCGCTCCGGCCGGTGCCGTGGCCGCGGCCGGGCGCGAGGGCGGACCGGCGCTCGCGCTGGCGCCGATCGTCGTGGAGGCCGGCACGCGCATGGACGACACCCGCAGCCAGGTGGCGCTGACGCGCGTGGACGTGCTGGTGACGCCGGGCGGCACCGCCGACATCATGCAGGCGTTCCAGACCGGCCCCGGCGCCACGCGGGCCGGCGAGGGGAGCGACCTGTACGTGCGCGGCGGCGACCCGGCGGAGTCGCCGGTGTTCGTGGACGGCGCGCGGCTCTTCTACCCCGGGCGCTACGAGACGCTGAGCGGCGCCTCGTTCGGCATCCTGGACGCGCAGGTGCTGGACGCGGCCTACTTTTCCAGCGGCGGCTTCGGCGCGCGCTACGGCAACGCGCTCAGCGGCGTGCTGGACGTGCGTACCATCGGCCGGCCAGACACGCGCACGGTGCGGCTGAACGCCAACACGGTGCAGGCGGGCACCCGCATCGACCTGCCCACGTCGCCCAACACCGGCGCCTGGGCCACCGTCCGGGCGACCGACGCGCGGCTGATGATGGCCATGCACGGCCGCGAGGGCGAGTTCCAGCGCGCCCCCGCCGCGGTGGAGGGGATGGGCGGCGCCGTGTGGGAGCCGCGCGCGGGGAGCGAGGTGAAGCTGGTGGCGCTCGCGGACGAGGACGTGCTTTCTCGCGACGTGGATGCGTACGGCTGGACGGGTCCGTTCGAAAGCCGCGGCAGCAACCGCCTGGCGTCGCTCAGCGGGCGCACGCTGCTGGCGGGCGACCTCGTGGCGCTGCGGGGCACGGTCAGCGGCTCGCGGCGGAGCACCCACTTCACCTTCGGCGTGCTGGACCGCGAGCGTACGGACCGCGGCGCCACCGGGCGGGTGGACGCGGACGTGTCGCTCCCCGGCGGCGGGCGTGTGTCGGTGGGGGTGGAGGGTGCGTGGATGGACGCCACGGAGGCGGGCCGCTTTCCCGCGACGGACCGCCTGTCGCCCGGCGCGCCGACGGTTGCGCTGAACGAGAGCGACGATGCGGGGCACGTGGGCGGCTACGTGGAGGTGGAGCGCGCGCTCTCGCCCTCGCTGGCGCTGATCGCTGGCGTGCGCGCCGACCGCCTGCCGGGCGAGGAGTCGTGGACTGCGGACCCGCGCCTCGCGCTGGCGTACCGCACGGGTGAGTGGACCCTGCGCTTCGGCGGCGGGCTGTTCCACCAGGGCCGCTGGCGCACGAAGTACCGTGTGCCCGATGCAGGCACACCCGGCGGCATTCCCACGCGGGCGGAGCACCTGGTGGCGGGCGCGGAGCGCGCCGGCGATCCCTCGCTCAAGGTGGAGGGCTACGTCAAGCGCTACGGCGGATATGCTGAAGACGGGGACGGGCCGCGGATCGAGGCGGGGCGCGTGGCCGGGATGGACGCCATAGTCCGGTGGAGCGGCGAGCGCCGCCTGAACGGCTGGATCACCTACTCGTTCCTGGACGGCCGGGTAGACCTGGAGGACGGCGGCAGCGTGCCCTCCGCCGTGGACGTGCGGCACTCGCTGACGGGCGTGGCGCGGTGGAGCGTACGGCCGATGTGGGAGCTGGGAAGCACGCTGCGGCTGGGCAGCGGCCGCCCGTTCACGGACATCGACGGCGGGCGGACGGGCGCGGGCGGGCGCATCTCGCCCATCTACGGCGCGGTGCACGGGTCCCGGCTGCCGGGGTACGCGCGGCTGGACGGGCGCATCAGCCGCTACCTGCCCATGCGCGCGGGCATCGGCATCGTGTACCTGGAAATGCTGAACCTGCTGGACAGAAAGAACGTGCAGGGGTATACCTACAGCGACGGCTACGCCGAGCGCCGCCCCGTCCACTCCTACTTCTCGCAGCGCACCCTCGTCCTGGGCCTGGGGCTCACCTTCTGATGAACGCACTGGCGGCGGGAGAGGCGTTCTTCGCACTAGGGGTCACCGTCTTTTCCGCCCTCACGCTGCTGCTGTTCAACCCGCGCAGCGCCGGCGTGCGGTGGTACGCGCTCTTCCAGCTGTGCATCGCGGTCTGGCTGTTCGCGCAGGGCATGGGCTTCGCCACGGGCGAGTGGGATACGTGGCGGCCGTGGATCAGCGGCGCGGTGCACCTGTCGCCGGGGTTCTTCCTGGCGTTCGCGCTGATGCAGACGGTGCGCTCGCTGCCCTACGCACTGGGCGCCCTCGGCCTTGGGTTCGCGCTGCTGCCGCTGGACCAGCACCTGGTGACGATGAGCTATGCCCGGCCGGTTCTGCTCACGTGGACGATCGGCGGATGGGTGCTGGCGACCGCGCTGTTCGTGCGGATCATGCGCCGCGAGCCGCGCAGTTCCGCGGCCGAGCGGCGGCTGGGGCGCACGCTGCTCCTGGGGATCGTGATGGTGATGCCCATCGGGATTCTGAGCAGCGTGCTCACCCGCGGGTCGCTGGGCATCTACGTGATGCCGCTGGCCATGGTGTGGATCCAGCTGCTGCTGTTCGTGGGCGTGGCGCGGCTGCGCTTCTACAACATCGAGGTGCGTGCCGTCCGCACCGGAGAGTTGGCGGCCGCCGCGGCGGAGCAGGAGCGGCTGGCGGTCGTCGGCGAGCTGAGCGCCTCGCTGGCGCACGAAATCCGCAATCCGCTCACCGGCGTGCGCTCACTCGCCCAGCGGCTGGCGGAGGAGGAGATCCCGGACGACAAGCGGCGGCGCTACGCATCCGTGATCCTGGAAGAGGTGGGCCGCGTGGAGCGGCTGGTGACCAACCTGCTGGGTATCGCCAAGCGCGCCCCGCGGCTGAGGGATGCGGGAGCGAGCACGCCACTAGGTCCGCTGTTCGAGGACCTGGGGCTGCTGGTGGCGGGCCGGGCGGAAAAGGCAGGCGTGCGCCTGTCGTTGGACGCACGCGGGCTGACGGCGCCCGGCGCCCGCGAGCCGCTGGCGCAGGCGCTGCTGAACCTGCTGCTGAACGCGGTCGCGGCCTCGCCCGTCGGCGGCACGGTTTCGCTCGCCGCGCGCGAGGTGTCGGGCGGACTGGAGATCACGGTGCGCGATTCCGGCCCTGGGGTGCCCCGCGACCAGCGCGAGCTCATCTGGGAGCCCTTCCACACCGGCGGCGCGGGCACCGGGCTGGGCCTCGCCGTCGTCCGCCGCCTGTCGCGAGAGGAAGGGTGGATGGCGGAGGTAGGCGACGCCCCCGGCGGCGGCGCCGAGTTCCGCATCATGATCCCAAGATCGAGCGTCCCAGTGACGAATCCGGTAAGTCCGTGAGTTGGTTCAGGAGGTGGAACGATGGGCGTAACTGTCCGATCGATCAGCGAAATCACGGATGACGCGATGACCCTGCTCACTCGCGAGATGGGCGTCGCCGACACGCTTCGTTTCCTCAGCCAGTTCAACATCGGGTTGGGGAACTACACAGAAGAGCGTGACGCGCTGTTTGGCGATATGACGCAGGACGAGTTCTTCGCGGAAGCGCGCCGCCGGTTCCCCACGCGTTCGTCCGATGCAAGCGTTTCGACGACCCCGAACCTGCCGGACCGCATCACCGTCAATGCCGCACAATGCGGGGGCCAGCCATGTATCCGGGGCTATCGCATCCGCGTGATCGACATCCTCGATCTGCTGGGTGCAGGGTCGAGCATGGACGAAGTGCTGGAGGAGTTCGAGAACCTTGAACGCGAGGACATCCAAGCCGTGATGCAGTACGCATCGCTCCTGATTCGTCGCAGCCCAGCTGTTGCCGGGTTCGCGATGGCGACCGGGGCGGGGAACTACACTGAGGAGCGAGACGCGCTGATCGGCGATCTGACGCTGGAAGAGATCTCCGCGCGAGCCCGGCGCCTGCGTGGTTCCGAGCTGTGAGAATCCTGGTCGTCGATGACGAGCGAGCGATCCGCTTTTCGCTCATGGAGCTTCTGCAGGACGACGGGCACGAGGTGCGCGAGGCCGAGCACGCGCCCGCGGCCCTCGCTGCGCTGGAGCAGGCGCCTGCCGACCTCGTCCTTTCCGACCTCACCATGCCGGCGATGGACGGAATGGCGCTGCTGGAGGAGGTCCGCGCCCGCCATCCCGAAACCCTCTTCGTCCTCGTCACCGCGCACGGGGACGAGCGGACGGCGGTGCGCGCGCTGGGGCAGGGCGCGTACGGCTACGTTCCCAAGCCCTTCGACAACGACGAAATCCGCGCCGTGGTCCGCCGCGCGCGCGAAGTGCTTTCGCTGCGCGCCGAGAACGGGCGGCTGCGGCGCGAGCTGGCGGGCGACTTCCGCGGGCTGATCGGCGACTCTGCGGCGCTGCGCGAGGTGGTGCGCGTCATCCGGCGCGCCGCGCCTACGGAAGCCACGGTGCTCGTTACCGGCGAGAGCGGCACCGGCAAGGAACTGGTCGCCCGCGCCGTGCACGACGAGAGCCGGCGGCGCACGGGGCCGTTCATCGCCCTCAACTGCTCCGCGCTTCCCGGCGAGCTGGTGGAGCGCGAGCTGTTCGGCCACGTGCGCGGCGCGTTCACGGGCGCGGACCGCGACGCGGAGGGGCTGTTCGAGGCGGCGGACGGCGGCACGCTGTTCCTGGACGAGGTGGGCGACCTGGCTCCGCCCGCGCAGGCCAAGCTTCTGCGGGCGTTGGAGGAGCGGCAGGTGACCCGGCTGGGATCGACGAAGCCCGTGCCCGTGGACGTACGGATGGTCGCGGCCACCAATCGCCCGCTGGAGGCCATGGTCGCCTCCGGCGCCTTCCGCGACGACCTCCTGTACCGGCTGCGCGTGATCGCCCTCCAGATCCCGCCGCTGCGCGACCGGCGCGAGGACGTGATGCCCTTGGCGCTGCACTTCCTGGCGCACTTCGCCGGGCGCTACGGACGGCCTGTGCGCGGCTTTTCCGACGCCGCGCGGCGTCTTCTGCTGTCCTATGACTGGCCGGGGAACGTGCGCGAGCTGCGCAACGCGGTAGAGCGGGCGGTGGTGATGGCCGAGGAGGACGAGATCGGGGCGGGGGACGTGCCGCCGCAGCTGGCGGAGAGCCGCGCGCCCGTGGGGCCGGTGGATGCCGCGCTCGCCGACCTCCCCTTCGCCGAGGCGCGCGACCGGGCGATGGAGGCGTGGGAGCGGCGCTTCCTGGCCGCCGCGCTGGAGAGGCACGGCGACAACGTGTCCGCCACCGCCCGCGCGCTGGACCTGCACCGCCAGAGCCTGCAGAAGCGGCTGCGCTCGCTGGGACTCACGCGGGAAGGGCCGGCAGACGGACCCGGCCCATCGGCGTAGCACCGGCGATCCGGGTTCAGGCCGGTACACAGCGAGCCGCGGAGGCGCATCCAGCACCTCCGCGGCTCATCAGTCCTGCGCGGCTGCGATCAGGGTGCCGCCGCTCGTGGCGCCGCGTCGTCGAAGGTGCCCCAGCGGCGGTACCAGTCCATCATGTACAGCTGCGTCCTCATCCAGTTGGAGGGCCGCGACCCGGTGCCGTGGTACTCGCCCGCGAAGCGGAGCAGCGTCGTGGGAACGCCCCGCATCTTCAGCGCGGCGAAGTATTCCTCGGACTGCGGCATGGGCGTCCGCAGGTCCAGTTCGCCGGTCATGATCAGCGTGGGGGTCTTTACGTTGCCCACGTACATCAGGGGCGACTGCTTCAGCCAGGCCTGCGGATCTTCCCAGAAGGGCCGGTCGAAGAAGTTGGACACGAACAGCGGAACGTCGGTCTGGCCCGCGAAGCGCAGCCAGTTGATCACCGGACAGCGCACGGCCGCCGCGCGGAAGCGCTCGGTGTGGCCGATCACCCAGCTGGTGAGCACGCCCCCGCCGCTGCATCCCCCCACGAAGAGGTTGGCGGGGTCTACGTACCCGCGGGCGATCACCGCGTCCACACCCGCCATCAGGTCGTCGTAGTCCACGCTGGGGTACGCGCGCTGGATGGCGTTGCCGAACTCGGTGCCGTACCCGGTGCTGCCGCGCGGGTTGGTGTACAGCACCACGAACCCGTTCGCGGCGAAGTTCTGGAACATCGTGTTGAAGCCCACGTTGTACATGGCGTGCGGGCCCCCGTGGATCTCCATGAGCAGCGGGTACTTGCGCGCCGGGTCGAACGACGGGGGCTTTACGATCCACCCCTGCACCCGCGCCCCGCCCGACGAGGTGTACCAGATCTCCTCGACCTCGCCAAGCGCCACGTTCTGCAGCACGTCGTCGTTCACCCGCGTCAGGCGTGTGACCTCGCCCGGGTTGCGCGCCTCGAAGCGCACCACGTCGCCGGGCTCACGCGCCGTGCTGCGTACGCCTACGCCCACGCCGCCGCGGGACAGGGAGTTGAGCGTGAGCACCTGCGCGCCCCGGGTCACCGGCCGCACGCCGCCCTGGAGCGGGGCGAAATAGACGTTGCTCGCTCCTTCGCTCTGGGCCGTGAAGTACACGCCGCCGCCGTTCGCGGCCCAGACCAGGTTGTCGGGATCGCGGTCGAAGTTGCCGGAGATGCGCCGGATGCCCCCGCCGTCCGCGCGCATCAGCCACAGGTCGCCCGCGCGGTAGCTCATCCGCGAATACGGCGCGCCCACGAAGGCGATCTGGCTGCCGTCGGGAGAAACGGCCGGCTTTCCCCAACTCCCGCGGTCGGGCGTCAGCTGGCGCACCGCGCCGTTCGCCACGTTTACCGCGTACAGGTACGAGTCGCGGTAGATGCTGTCGGGGTTCTCGATCTTCAACCCCTCGATGACGACGGTTCTCCCGTCGGGCATCCAGTCCCACGCCACGCCGCCGGGAAGCTGGTCGAAGCGCGACCCTACGCTCCAGTCGCCCGTCGTCACCTGGCGCGCCGTTCCGCCATCCGCGGGAACCACGAACAGGTGAATGTTGCCGGCCTTGAGGAACCCCTGCCGGTCGGCCCGGTAGTGCAGCCGGTTGACCACGCGGGGCGCCTCGGTCCACTGCGCTCCCGCGGGCGCGGCGGGAAGGTCGATCTTCCAGGGGGTTTCCTGCGGCACGAACTGCGTAAAGCCCAGCGACCGTCCGTCGGGAGACCAGCGCACGTTGGCGGGGTTCTCGGAAAGGCGGGTGACCTGGCTGGCGCCCTCGGCATCCAGGTACTTCACCCACACCTGCGTCCCCTTGGGCTCTCCCTCGGCCAGGTAGGCGATGCGGGTTCCATCCGGCGACCACGTGGCGTTGGATCCGTTCACCAGGAACCGGTTGCGGGTGCCGTCGGCGTTCACGATCCACAGGCTGGATTCCCACCGGTCCTTCAGCTTGTCTACCCAGCGCCGGGTGTAGACCACGTGGCGCCCGTCGGGAGAAATCTGCGGATCGGCAACCGTCTCGAAGTCCAGGATGCGGGCGGTGGTGAACAGCGAGTCGGAGCGAACCTCCTGCGCGGCGACGGGGAGCGGGGCAACGCCCGCGGCCAGCACCAGCGCGACGGCGGCGGCCGCCGGACGGAGAGTGTTCATGGGGTTCCTTTGCCATCGGCGAATGGAAACGGGCAACTTCCCCCATCGTAGAGACCATCGCGCCGGGCGGCAAGCGCGGCAGGCGCCCGGCGTTCGGTCAAAGCTTAGGCGGGGTCCATCCCGTCCCGCTGCTCCTGCGGCGAAACGGCGGCGCGCAGCAGTAGCCACATCTCGGACTCGCTGAACCCCGCCCAGTCCGCGGGAAGCGGATAGAAACGGCGCGTCACGTCGCCACATTGAAAGCACAGCCACCCGCCCACCATCAGCTCGGGAAGCGACTGGCTGGACCGGGAAGCGTCGGGGATCACCTCCCACACGGTCCACGAAACGCCATCGGGGTCGTTGAAGGTGCGAAGCGTCATCTGCGGCGGCGGACGCGCGGGTCTAGACGGCTCCCGCTCGGGTTCGGTGCTCTCGATGTGCGTGTGTCTCGCAATTATGCTGTGCGCCGCGCGGCAGTGCAACGAAATCCTTCATTTCTCACGCGGAGCCGTGCAGAAAAGCAGAGAGCCGCGGAAGGCATCGAAGCCCTCCGCGGGTCATCAGTTCCTCCGCGGCTCCGCGTGAACCCGTCTCCCGCCGTGAGCGCGGATCAGCCGTCCGCCATGATGTCCAGCAGCTGGCGGAGGGTGGTTTCGCCACGGTCGCGGGCGTACCAGGTGCGGACGTCGCGGTAGATGTCGTCCGTCGTGCGGATGCCGGCCCGTTTTTCCCGCAGCACGAATTCCTGCAGCTCCGCCGGACGCGGACCCCAGTGCCCCGCCACCGTCCCGTTCTCGCGCAGCACGATCGCGATGGGGATCGAGCGCGAGCCGTTGGTCAGGAACGCATCCATCAATTCCGGGTTCTCGTCGCGCTTGGCTACGCGCAGCTCCACCTGGGGAAGCGCTTCGGCCAGGCGCGCCATCCAGGGAATGGTGTTGCATGCGTCGCCGCACCAATCCTCGGAAATCACCAGGATCCGCCACCGCCCGCCGATCTCCTGCCCGCGCTGCGTTGCCCACTCCGGGGCCCGGGCGCGCTGCCAAGTGCCCTTCCACATCTCGGCGAGCTTCACCACCTCGTGGTTCAGGTAGTCGTCCCAGCTGAACGCACCGTCCCAGCAGGCCTGCAGGTCCAGCTCCGTCGTCGTCGCCATCATCTCTCCCTCGTCCACGCGTCCCCGCCACGGGGGTGAGATCGCGTGCAAATGCTACGCTGGCGTGCGCCGGGTGCGCGCCGCTCGCTGCTGCGTGGTGGTACACCGGTCTGCGGACGAGGATCGGCGCAACGGACGGACGGAGCCACGCAAGTGCTTGCACGAAGGCAGGATGCAGTGGATGGAACGAGGACGCGCGGCGTCGCCGGGGCGGGGCAGGTGGGGGCGGGGCGGCAGCGTTCATGCAAACGGTGTCCGGTACAGCGGATTCCTTTACGTTTGGCTTCCTCTGCTGGTGTTTAGTGTGTGCGGCTCTGATGTGCGAGCGGCCCCGCGTGGAAACTTTCTCCGCCCTCTCTCTCCTGCCGGACCGGTTGCCTCGTTCGTTCACAACGGAAGGCCGTCCTCATCTCGCTCTGCGGTCTCCTGTGGCGCCGGGGGCGTTTGCGCAAGTACAAACTGAGAGGCGGCGCTAAGGCTTCCAGGATTCTTTCCCTTGTTCTTCGCTTCGGCTCTCTGGCGCATCAGCTCGCGAACCGCGGGCTCCACGTACACAAAGCGATAGATGTGAGGGAGAGCGTCAAGCATATATGCTGCCTCACCTACTTCAACGTCGATCCACTCGCCCGAATCGTCTTGCTCCCCATGCCCGGCCACGTTCCCAAAGCAACGGATTGTGTTCATCAGGTCGGCGACCAGGGGCGGGAGTGTCTGTGCACTGCTGTACTGATCGATCAGGGTGCCCAGCATCCCACGCTTCGTTTTGAGTTGCTGCCGCAGCACTATCTCTAACTGGCGCCTGCACAGAAACGCGGCGCTGTTCGGAGAGATGTGTTCCACGGCGGCTGCCTCCCCGTACAGCTCTCGCAGTCTCTCCGGGACCTCGGTGGGTAGCTGCGCCCGAACCCCGCTGTTCGGTGGGTAGAGAACTTGTACGTGCTCATCTGAATCTTCATGGCTGCCGTGTGACCAGTACTTAGTGAATCGCTGATACAGCACGGTGGGGCGGCGGCAGACCGGTCTAGAGCAAACGCCGATGTAGAAGCTGTGGTATGCCTCAGCGGCTTCATCATCATCCCGACCTGGCCCTGTGTGCCGATACGAGAGGGAGGGTACGCCCTCAGGCCGGGAAAACTGCACAGCAAATCCGCAGTGCCCACACGGCCCCTCAGTTAGTTGGATGCCTTGGTCGCGCTTGTTCTGAGTGCGGAAATGCTCGCCTACGTTCTCGCTGAGTGACACAAGAGGACCCCGCCGCGGGTGGATGAATCGGAGAGCACGCGCCTTCTGCCCTGACGCTAAACTATTTCGAGATATGGGGCAATGCGGACCCGGCCTGCGCTAGCAGCCGCGCATATGGCGGGACGGAAGAGGCTCGCCCGTGGCTGCCGACGGGCACACCAGAGGGGAAAGAGGAACCCTCCAGCAGCCTTAGGTAGGCACTCCGGGGCGCGTTCAGGTCGCAGGCGGATCGGGCAGCACCTCAGTCGGGGGCTGCGCATTGGCTGCAATCGCTCCGATGATTAGCGGCGCAGATATGCCCACGTTGGCTGCCAGGATCGGGGTCTGAATCCCGTAGGCTACTGCAAGTCCCCCGGCAACGACGGCCAAGAGCACGCGCGCGATCCAGAAAGATACGGTCTTGTACCTCTTCGGCAGCCGCGAACGATCAGCGTAGCCGTTCAATGCCACAACCTCTACGGCCAAGCTCCCGGCGAAGCCCCACAGAAAGGTAGCTAGCGGGGTCATTGCGCCCCCCCGGTAAAGCCCCTCGGGCCGATGTTTCCGATCCATTGCAGAGCCCGGAACAGAAAAACCGCTCTTGTGTGCGCCCGGCGAGCAGCCTTCACGTCCCGAGCTAGCGCCTGGTGCTCGGCTTCGATTGCGCGGCTCCGGGACTCTATGTCGGCCACTAGCTGGGGCTCGCGGTCTGCAAACTTTACACGAAATGTCTCAAAGTTCTGAAGGAATCTGCCGATGTCGCCTTCATCTCCGCTGCGCTCTACTTCTTCGAAGTCGCGCTGGAATTGCTCAAGCTCCTCCCGAAGGCCTTTCGCCTCCTCTGCGGCAGGCTCGACTGTCGCCGCGAAGCTGCGTACGCTGTCTTTGAAGGCTGCCATGCGCTCCCCGATCTCGTCTATCCGGCGGTCTAGATAGACGATGTGGGCATGCAGCAACCGCAACGCGATCACACCTGAGGCCGTGCCGCCGACGAGGAAGGCGAACAACAGGACAGAGATGCGTGCGAGGGCGTCCCAAAACTCGCTATTCAATGTTCACCGCCCTTCCCATTTTGGCTTTTTGATCGGATCCGGTGCACCGCGGCGAAGTTCTGAAGCTGCGTTAAGGTAGCTTCTGCAGACTCTCGCGGCCCGTGCACCGTCACTGCCTTGTACTGCCTCTTACGGTTCGTGTCCCACGCCAGGATACCCGGCCGAGCCATCGATTCTCCGGCTCTGACAGATCCCTGCTGCCTGACCCAGGTGTGCCGGATGACCGCGGGGCGTCCCTCTCCAAACCGTTTTCAGCGCCCCTGAAACCTCTTCAGCGGACCTGACGAGATCGGCAGAGATGGCCCGGCCCCCGTCCTCTTCCCGCGACACGCGAACTAACCAGCCGTCCGGGCGCTCAGTGACGGAGCCACGCACGTTGCTTTACGTCGCTCCCGTGCCTTCGCCCATCGGGGCGGGTCAATCCCTGCGCGGGCGTGCGCCTCAGCAACAGCTCCCCCATCGCTCGCCCTCTCTCGGCCAGAGGCACACTCGAGAGTAGAACATTCATGGCGGATGCCAGAATAGCGGTTTGAGGCCGCGGCGTCCCTCGGTAATACCCGTTGGCCAGGGGGCGCCAAGACTCACAGAACAGGTCCAGCTGCTCCTGTTGCGTCATGGATCAGGCTTCGCCACGCGGAGCGTGGTTTCGACCCGGCCGGGGGCGTACCAGGTGCGGACGTCGCGGTAGGTTGTCGTCCGCCGTGCCTGCAGGTCCAACTCCGTCGTCGTCGCCATCATCTCTCCCTCGTCCACGCGTTCCCCGCCACCTGGGGAGATCGCGTGCAAATGCCACGCTGGCGGGCGCCGGGTGCGCGCCGCTCGCTGCTGCATGGTGGTACACCGGTCGGTGGACGAGGATCGGTGCGGCGGGGTGACGATGCGTTGCAAGTGCTTGCACGAGGGCAGGATGCGGCGGATGGAACGCGTGCGGGCGGCGTCGCGCGGGATGGGCGGGGCGGCAGCGTTCTTGCAAACGGCGTCCGGCACCGCGGCGGTCCGGTGCCGCAGGCTCTTCGAACCATCAACGGTGCAGCCCATGATCAGCAGACAGGATCTCGAACGCCTGATTCAGCGCCAGGACGGGGACAAGCAGGTGCTGTCGTTGTTCCTCGACATGTCGGTGGACAGCAACAACAAGCGAAACCACCTCGTCTTTCTGGGGCAGCGGCGCGGCGACTTCGCCGAGCTCGAAAACATCACCATCCCCACCGGCAGCGGAAGCGAAACGGGCGTCGGGAGCCTGTACGAGCGCATTCTCGGCTGGTGCGAAAACGAGTTCGACGAGCAGAACCGCGGCGTGGTGATCTACGCCGAAGTGGGCGGCGACTGGTTCGAGGCCCTGCAGTTCCCCGTGTCGGTGCAGAACCGGATGGTGGTCAGCGACCGCCCGGTGATCGGTCCGCTGGCGCAGGTGCTGACGACGTACGAGCACTACGGCGTGGTGCTGCTGGACCGCGAGCACGTCCGCATTCTCAGCGTGTACCTGGGAACGCTGCTCGACGAGCTGGAGTTTCGCGGCGACCCGCTGCCGGTGCCCAGCAACGTCAAGGCGGGCGGCTACTCGCAGACGCGCTACCAGCGGCGCAAGCGCGAGGAGATGAAGCACTTCTTCAAGGACTTCGCCACCGAGGTGGAGAAGTTCGTGCACCGCTTCCACCCCGCCAGCCTGGTGCTGCTGGGAACGGACGAGAACGTCGCCCGGTTCCGCGAATTCCTTGCGGACAACGTGCAGCAGATGATCGGCCACACCGGTCCCATGCCGGTGGACCAGGCGGCGTCGGAGGTGCTGGCCCGGCTGGAGCCGCACCTGCGCGCCGATCACGAGCGGCACGACCGCGAGCTCCTGGAGCAGGTGCGCGACCGCGCGGCCCACGACTACCTGGCCACGGCCGGGGTGCAGGGCACGCTCACGGCGCTGCAGGAGGGCAAGGTCGACACGCTGGTGCTGCCGCGCGACGGCCAGATCCAGGGCGTGCGCTGCAGCCAGTGCGGCTTCGTCTTCGTGCGCGACGTCAGCCGCTGCCCGTACGACGGGTCGGAATCGCTGGAGCAGGTGGACGTGATGGAGGAGATGGTGCGGCTGGCGCAGCAGCAGGAGGCCGAGATCCAGTTCGCCGACGCCAACGCCATCGCCGACCTGCGCGGCGCCGCGGCCCTGCTGCGGTTCTGATCCACCGGTCGGGCGGGGGTAGGCCACGAAGGCCCGGGAGACTCGCTCTCCCGGGCCTTCAGCCAATTCCCGGTCCGATGGTATCAGACGACGCCCCAAAGCCTGTCATCCTGAGGCCTAGGCGCGCCGAATTCGCCCGCAGCACATCCGACGCGGGCCGAAGGATCTAGCCGCGGCCGGCACGAAGCCCGGGCGCGGCAGCGGTCACTGTGGCTGAGGCCTCCACTCCCCTCCGGCGGTTGAAACCGCAGCTGGCAAATCACGAAGTCCGCCTGCGCGGACTGCACCGGCGAGTTGGGCGCTAGCCGCGAAGCCTTGCTCGGAACGCGGTTTGCTCCCGCCCCGGCGAACCATGCACGGGAGCGCGGATGCGGACGGGACAGGGATGATCGCGGGGGACGAGCCGGAGGTGGCGGCCTGCCTGGACGCACGGGAACGCGCCGCCGTCGCCGAGCTGGTGAGGCAGGTGCGCCAGCGCGTCCGCGCGGAGCTGGTGCACGCGGCGCTGTTCGGCTCCAAGGCGCGGCGGCAGGCGCGTCCCGATTCCGACGTGGACGTGCTCCTGATCTGGCGCCGGCTGCCGCCTGATCGCGAGCCCCAGGCCGGCCACGCCGAGGCCATCGCCGACGAGGTGGCGGCGCGCACCGGCGTGGACGTTGGCGTGTGGTCCGTCTCGCTCCAGGATCTGGGCCAGGGCTGCCGCACGCCCATGCTGGTGGACGCGCTGGACGACGCCGTTCCCCTCTGGCCCTCGCACACGCCTCTCCCCGTGGTCCCGTTCACCCCCGACGATGCACGGTTCTGCGCGGCGCGGCTGTTGGACCGCGTGGACGAAGGGAGCGAGGAAGTCGTGCGGAGCCTCCGGGACGGCCCGGACGCGTGGGTCCGCCGCGTGCGCGACGACCTGGTGCGGCTGTGCACCGCGGCGCTGCTGCTGGCGGGCGACACCCGTCCGCGGCGGGGCGACGCCGTCCGCCGGTTCCTGGAGCGCACCCCGAACCTGCCGCTTTCCCGCGCCGAGCGCGCGGCCCTGGCCTGGGCGGCGCGGTCGTATCCACCGGGGCACGTGGAGCTCGATGACGAGAGCCCGGTTCCCCCTCCGCCGGTGGACCTCGACACGCTGCTGAACCTGGTGGACCGGGTGCGCGCGCTGGTGGTTCGACAGGGCCGACAGGTGGCGCGCAGCGGGGGATTCCACCGGGGCTGAAGGGGGGACGACCGGCGCGGCTCTTGCTATCCATCCCTGGGCCGAACCCCGGCCGACACGTGGGAAATCCAACGTCCGACGCAAGATGAAGCTCTTTCAGCGCGATACGCGCCAGCGGCGCAGCCTCGGTGCGCTGTTCGCCGTAACGTTCGTCGTCGCCATGCTGCTCACCGCCTTCTTCCACACGCAGGTGGTGGCGGGCGAGCAGTACGCCATGCGTTCCGAGGAAAACCGCCTGCGCGGCATTCCCATCCCGGCGCCCCGCGGCACCATCCTGGACCGCAACGGCGACGTGGTGGCCACCAGCATCACCTCGTACTCGCTGGCCGTACTGCCGGGCGACAGCGCGGTGGTGCTGCAGACGCTGAACGACCTGGCTCCCTTCCTGGGGCTGGCGGCCAGCGACATCGAAACGTTGATGGCCAAGCGCAACCGCCGCCCGCACGACCTGCTGGAGGTGACGAACCGCGCCACCTTTTCGCAGGCCGCCGCCGTCGAGGAGCGCCGCGCCGCGTTCAGCAACCTGATGGTGGTGGAGCGGCCCCAGCGCTACTACCCGGCGGGCGCCGCCATCGGCCACCTGTCGGGCTACGTCACCGAGATCACCAAGCAGCAGCTGGAACTTCCGGAGTACCGGCAGGCGGGCTACAAGCAGGGCCGGCTGATCGGGCAGGCGGGGATCGAAAAGCAGTACGAGCTGGCCCTGGCCGGCCGCGATGGCGCCCGCTTCGTAGAGGTGGACGCCAAGGGCCGCGTGGTGGACCCGCGGTCTACCGTGGGCGCGCAGGCCCCCGTGGCCGGCAACTCCATGAAGCTGACGCTGGACCTGGACCTCCAGGAGTACACGCACAGCATCTTCCCCGACACCATGAAGGGCGCCGTGGTGGCGATGGTGCCCAGCACGGGCGAAATCCTGGCGCTGTACAGCCACCCCACGTACGACCCCAACGCCTTCGTGGGCCGCATTCCGCCGCGGCTGTGGGGCGCGCTGAACACCGATCCGCGCCTGCCGATGTACAACCGGACGATCTCGGCGCAGTACCCGCCGGCGTCCACCTTCAAGACCATCACGGCGGCCATCGGCGTGCAGCGCGGCATCCTGAAGGCGGGAACGCGGATGCCCATCTCCTGCACGGGCGGCATGGCGTACGCGGGGCGCTACTCGCGCTGCTGGAACCGGCAGGGGCACGGAAACGTGGACCTTGCCGGGGCCATCGAAGAATCGTGCAACGTCTACTTCTACCAGGTGGGCATCCGCATCGGGCTCAACGAACTCACGCGCGCGGGCGTGCGCCTGGGCTTCACCAAGCAGACGGGCATCGACCTGCCCGCCGAAAAGCCGGGCATCTTCCCCACGGGGCTGGACTGGTACAAGGAGCGCTTCGGCGTTCCGCCGGTGCCCAGCGACGTGATGAGCCTGGCCATCGGGCAGGGACCCAACTCGCAGACGCCGCTGCGGATGGCGTACGTGTACAGCGCGCTGGCGGGCAACGGCACCGCGCCGGCACCGCGCCTGGTGGCGGGCGACACCATCGATCGGGGCGAAGGCATTGACCTGGGGATCGACGCGACGGGGCTGGAGGCGCTGTGGGAGGGCCTGCGGCTGGTGACGGAACAGGAGGGCACGGCCCTGCAGTCCAGCCTGGCGCGCTACAAGCTGTACGGAAAGACGGGCACCGCGCAGAACCCGCAGGGCGACGACCACGGCTGGTTCGTGGGCTTCGCGGGCCGGCCGGACAACCACCCCGACATCGTGGTGGCGGTGATCGTGGAGCACGGGCTTCACGGCGACGCGGCGGCCCCGCTGGGCGCCAAGGTGGCCAACTTCTACCTCGACAAGAAGTACGGCCACCCGTTCGACCCGCAGCCCACGCTGGGCGAGCGCTGGCGCGCGGGCCGGGCCGGCACGGACGGGCAGTGGGACACGCCCAACCGGCGCCTGAAGCCTCGCGCTTCCACCGGAGGCAGCGAGTCCGGCAACCGCGCGCGCCGCGAATCGCGCGAGCGGGGGAACGACACGCCTCGCGAGCAGCGGTCGGACTCCGGCGACACGAATTAGCGGGCGCCGAAACGAAACAGGAGCCGGCGGCGGTCCCTCGCGGGGCCGCCGCCGGCTTTCTCGTACGTGTCGGGGCTTGATCTATGGAACGCGCGACGGCTTCTTTCGGTACGAATCTACGTTCGCACCGAAGCCTCAACCGAACCCTCAATGATCGGCATGACGATGCGCAGGCTCGCGCTGCTGGTTCCCGTGCTCTTCGCCGCCACTGCGTGCTCCGACATCACCGGCGGTGGCGGGGAGGCGGTGGCCGGCTTGATCATCGAGGACGCTGGCGGAGTTCCTCTCGTGACCGTCGACGGCACGGGCGTAACGGGGACGCTCTCCGTGAACCAGGGCGCCGAGCGCGATCTCGAGGTGGTGCTGCTGAGTGCCGCGGGGGTCCCGGTGGGCCTGGGGCTGTCGCAATCCGTCCGGGTGACGGTGGTCAACAGCCAGGTGGCGGGCTGGGAGGACGCGGGGGGAACATCGGGGACGCTGGTCGGCCGCAGCCGCGGCAACACCACGCTTCGCGTGGACGTCATTTCCGCCGGCGCCGTCGACTACGGCTCGCCCTCGATCCCCGTCCGGGTGAACTGACGCTCGGCCACTTCGGGTCGATCGTGCGGCCGCCCCGGCCTCGCTGGGGCGAATGAATTCGCGGCAACGACGGCCCGAAGTCCGCCTTCGCGGACTGCACGCGCAGTCGGGTGCGCAAGGCCAGCCGAAGCGCGATCGAATTCTCCCTTTCCCCCGCTTGCGGGGGAGAGGGCCGGGGAGAGAGGGCTGCCCGGGGCATGCACCGGGCTCGCCGAAGCGCATCGTTCCTCGCCCCGCGTCGAGTGCCCGAAACCAGTCGGAACCCAGTTCAGGTCTCCCCTCTCCGCATGCGCAGCGTGCGGGGCGGGGCCGGGGGAGGGGCCTCCCGCGGCATGCGCAGGCAGCCGGCCGAACCCCGATTGAAGTTCTCCCCGCTCCTTCCCGTCGTGGTACCCGCCGGAGATTCAGTCGTGGTGCGCGGGGCAGCCGCAGTGGTGGCACGAGGCATGGTGGCGCAGATGGCCGTTCCACAGCATCCCCGCAGCCAAGAGCAGGCCGCCCGCCACGTGGGCCGCCTGCTCGGCCGCGCCGCCGACGCCGACGGTTTCCGCCACCGCCCACACGCCCATCCCCAGCGCCATCGGGGCGAGGACGATCGTGCGGCGGTGCGCGCGAAGCCCGGACCACGCCATGATGACGGCCAGCACGGCCGAGGCGAACTGCACCGCGTGCTCCGTGGCGGGGGCGATGGCGAACGCCGGGGCGACGACCGTGAGCAGCGGGGCTGCGACGCAATGGACCGAGCACAGCAGCGGAAGCGCGGCCGCCCAGCCGAACGCAGGCGCCGTGCGGGCGCGCGCGGGAGTGGTGCTCATCGAAAACTCGTACTCGTGCGGAGAAGAAAACGCCCCGGAGCACGGCGTGCGCTCCGGGGTGGCAAGGATAGCGGATCGAGGATCTTGTTGCAAGTCTTTCGCAACTAGGAACGACACCCGGCGCAGCGCCCGTGGAAAGTCAGCCGGTGATGGTCTACCGCAAAGCCGTACTCGCGCTCGATGCGTTCCAGCACCGCGCGGTCCAGGCCGCAGACGGACACCGTGCGGATGGTGCCGCAGGCGTCGCAGCGCAGGTGGTGCGAGTGGCGATCGTCCGCCACCAGCTCGAACCGCTCCGCGCCGCCGGTGACCACCGTCCGCGCAACGCCGAGCTCCACCAGCCAGTGGAGGGTGCGGTACACGGTGGCCAGGTCGGTCTCCTCCGCCAACAGCGCCTCGTGGATAACGCGAGCGCTGACGGGCCCGCCGGCACGCGCCATCTCGCGCACGACCGCGCGGCGCGGCTGGGTCAGCCGGTGCCCTCGCCCCGAGATCAGCTCCAGGATCTGCTGCTCCACCGCGTCCCTCCGTCTGTCGGTGAGCCTGGAAAGCTACGCTCATCCACATGGTGCGCAACGGCTTGGCGGAAACCGGAGGAACTCCCCGTCACGACCGGCACCGCCATCCTTGACCTGAACTCGGCCAGTGCCTTATCTTCACCGCCGTCTGGAGGTAGCGGGGAGCACAATTTTTGAGCCAACACTTTTGAAGCCGGGGCTGCCTTTTGCGGCAGACGCCACGCCCGCAGGGGAAGGCGGAACGCCGCGGAGAAGCCACCGCAACATGTCCTTGACATGGCTTCAAAAATCCTTCCCGTTGCCGCCCGGTTCAGGCCGGCCCCGCCCCGCGGGGCTGGCCTTTTCTCGCTCTCACCCCGGCTCCTTGGGCACGCGTGGCAACGGTTCGCGTAACTCGCCGGCTGCACTTCAGCGCGGCGCACCGGCTGCACAACCCGGCCTTCTCCGACGAGGAGAACCGCCGCGTGTTCGGCCCGTGCAACCATCCCAACTGGCACGGCCACAACTACGAGCTCGACGTTACCGTCGAGGGCCAGCCGAACCCGGACACGGGCTACGTGGTGGACCTGGGCCTGCTGCGCGACGCCGCCGAGGCGGTGGTGGCAGACCTGGACCACCGCAACCTGAACCTGGACGTGCCCTGGCTGCGGGACGTGATCCCGTCCACGGAAAACCTGGTCGTAGCGCTGTGGCACCGGATTGCGCCGGTGGTGCCCGCGGGCCGGCTGGTGAAGCTGACACTTTGGGAAACACCGCGGAACTCCGCGGAATATTCGGGAGAATAGATGCCGGACGGAACGGAAGCGGAGGGCCAGGCTGGCGCGGAGTTCGCGGGCCTGGTGAGGGGCATGCTCGAGGCGCTGGGGGAGGATCCCGAACGCGACGGCCTGCTGAAGACCCCCGAGCGGGTGGAAAAGAGCCTGCGCTGGCTGACGCGCGGCTACGGCCTGTCGGTGCACGACGCTGTCGGCGACGCCATCTTCGACGAAGACCATCACAACATGGTCATCGTCAAGGACATCGAGATGTATTCGATGTGCGAGCACCACATGCTGCCGTTCTTCGGCAAGGTGCACGTGGCGTACATCCCCAACGGCAAGATCGTGGGGCTGAGCAAGCTGCCGCGCGTGGTGGAGATCTTCGCGCGCCGCCTCCAGGTGCAGGAGCGGCTGACGGAACAGATTGCCCGCGCGCTGATGGACGTGCTGGAGCCGCAGGGCGTGGGCGTGGTGATTGAGGCCGCGCACCTGTGCATGATGATGCGCGGGGTGGAAAAGCAGAATTCGCGCACCGTCACCAGCGCCATGAAGGGCGTGTTCCTGAACGACCTGGGCGCGCGCGAGGAGTTCCTGGGGCTGGTGAGGGGCAGGGACTAGAGGGGGGGGGTAGACTTCAGGAGGGGTGCACAAGGATTGGGTCTGGTGCTCGGGCGGGCGCCCCCCATCCCCAGCCCTTCCCCCGCAAACTGCGCGGGGGAAGGGAGCCAGTGTGGCGCGTCACCCCGGCCGAAGCGGCGGAGCCTGTCATCCTGAAGGCCCAGGCGCACCGCACCGGCCCGCACCCGATGGTTCGCGGGCCGAAGGATCTAGCCTGGGGCACGAACCAGCCTGGGCGCGGCAGCGGTCGCGGAAGCCGAGGCCTCGGCCCTGCTGGGGCGAATGAATTCGCGGCAACAACGGCCCGAAGTCCGCCTTCGCGGACTGCACGCGCAGTCGAGTGCACGGGGCCAGCCGGACCGCACCCGAATTCTCCCTTTCCCCTGCGAAGCGGGGGAGAGGGCCGGGGAGAGGGGGCTCCCGCCGCATGCGAGGCAGCCAGTCGAACCTCGATCGAAGTTCTCCCCCTCTCCCGGCGGGAGAGGGCAGCCGGGGTATGTACCGGAGCGGTCGAAGCGCATCGATCCCCGCTAGGAATCCCAGCCCAAGCGCGTGCACTTACTGTGGCGCACCGGGCTGGCTCCCTTCCCCCGCGCAGTTTGCGGGGGAAGGGCTGGGGATGGGGGGCGCCGCGGCATGCACCGCATCCAAGCCTCCCCCGGCTCGAAGTCCGAACGCCCGCGTGCGAGGATTTCGTCCGTTTGATCGGCAGCACCTTTCATCCACCAACCACATCATCATCCAATGCCAGAATCGGCTCGGGGGAACGGGATGGAGGGGCTGAAGGGAAAGACGGCGCTGGTGACGGGTGCCTCCAGCGGCATCGGGCTGGCCGTTGCGCGCGAGCTTGCGGCCGCGGGCGCCTGGGTGGGCCTGGTGGCGCGCTCGCCCGAGCCGCTGGCGCGCGCCGCCGCCGAGGTGGGCGGCCACGCCATGCCCGCCGACGTCGGCACGCACGAGGGCGTGCACACGCTCGCCACCTACGTGGCCGAGCTGCTGGGCGACGCGCCGGACCTGATCGTGGGGGCCGCGGGGGCGTTTTCGCTCGCGCGGCTGGACCGTGCCGACCCGGCGGACTTCGACCGGATGCTGGCCGCCAACCTGCGCGGCCCGTTCCTGATGATCCGCGCCTTTCTCCCCGCCATGCTGCGGCGCGGCACCGGGCACTTCATCCACCTGGGCTCCGTCGCCGGGCGGGTGGCATATCCGGAGAACGGCGGGTATTCCGCCTCCAAGTTCGGCTTGCGCGGGCTGCACGAGGTGCTGCTGGCCGAACTGCGCGGAACGGGCGTGCGCGCCACGCTGGTGGAGCCGGCGGCCACCGACACGCCCCTGTGGAACACCGTCAACCCGGACGAGCGCGCCGACCTTCCGTCGCGCGCGTCCATGATGCGCCCCGAAGACGTGGCGCGCGCCGTGGTGTTTGCGGCGTCGCAGCCCCCGGGGGTGCAAATCCCCAGCATCGCCGTAGAAGCAGCCGGCTGAAAGCCCATGTTCCTGCTGAACGTAAAGGCCTCGTACGACTCCGCGCACTTCCTTCGCGACTACAAGGGAAAGTGCGAAAACCTCCATGGCCACCACTACGTGGTCGAGGCCGGCCTGGCTTTCGACGACGTGGGTCCCGGCGGCATGGCGTTCGACTTCGGCGACGCCAAGCGCCACCTGCGCGCCATCGCCAACGAGCTGGACCACCAGAACATCAACGACATCCCGCCCTTCACCGAGCTGGAGCCCAGCGCCGAGAACCAGGCGCGGTGGATCTTCCAGGAGATGCAGGCGCGCCTGGGGGCCGAGGGCCAGAACCTGGTCTACGTGAAGGTGTGGGAAACCCCCAACCAGTGGGCGCAGTACTCCCTGAAGCCCACCTGGTAGGCTGCGATGTACATCCTGCTGACGGACGCCCTCTCGTGCCCGCGCTGCGGCCCGGGGTTCGGGCTGCTGGTGCAGGCCGACCGGCTGGAGGAGCGCCGCGTGGTGGAGGGACGGCTCGGGTGCGCCAACTGCCGCGAAACCTACCCCGTCCACGGCGGCGTCGCCCACCTTTCCCTTGGCTCCGCGACGGAGGCGGATGTCCCGGCCGATCCCCCCGCGGACGACCCGGAGGCAGCGGTGAAGCTCGCCGCGCTGATGGGGCTGGCCGGGGCGCGGGGACTGGTGATGGTCGAGGGCCCCGGCGCGCGGCACGCGGCGGCCCTCGCGAGGCTGGTGCCGGAGGTGGAAGTCGTCGGCGTCGATGACAGCGCCGGGCCGCCTCCCACGATGGAGGCGGGGGTGAGCCGGGTGAGGGCCGGGGCCGCGCTGCCCTTCCGCGACGGGACCATGCGCGGCGCGGCGCTCACGGGCGGGGCCGGCGACGCGCGGCTTCGCGAGGCGCTGCGGGTGCTGGCCCCCGGTGCCCGCCTCCTGGTGGACCCCGCGGACGCCGAAACCGGTGCGCGGCTGCGGGGGCTGGGGGCGCAGGTGATGCTGGAGCAGGAGGGTGTGGTAGTGGCCGCGGCACCCGGCCGGCCGGTGCAGCTGGGGGCCTCGCGGCGGGGCTGACACGCGCTCCGCTCGGTTGCGGGAGCGGCCCTTCGCGAGTAGCTTGGGAACCTTCGGGGCGCGGCCGGCGCGCCGCGCCGAGCGCGTCCCGCCGGCGGTCCAAGCCGCGCTCCGCGGCCCACAGACAAGTCCTTCTCGCATCTCCACTTCGTGGCTATGTCCTGGTTCACGAACCTGATCGGCGGCCGCTCCGGCTCGCAGGAGCGGGAGCCGGATTACTACGAGGAGGGCACGGTCCTGCTCCACCAGGAGAAGTACCACGAGGCCCTTACCTCGTTTCGGCTGGCGCTCCGCGAAAGTCCCAACGACACCGACGTCCTGCAGCAGATCGCGGTGACGTACACGCGCATCGGCATGACCGACGAGGCGCTGAAAACCTACCGCCGCGTGCTGGAGCTGAAGCCCCACGCGTCGGGCGCCCACTACGGCCTCGCCTTTTTGCTGCTTCAGCAGGGGCAGCAGGACCAGGCCGTGGCGCACCTGCGGGCGTTCCTGGCCCGGCCCCCGCAAGCGCCCAACGCGCAGCGGCACATCAGCCATGCCAAGCAGACGCTGGCCGAGCTGACGGGCGAGGGTGAAGGCTCGCCGGAGCTTCAGCTTCCGTTGTGAGTGGCGAAGGCGCCTCGGAAATCGTCATCGCCTTCAGCACGGCGCCCGACGCCGCGACGGCCGAGCGGATCGCCCGCGCGCTGGTGGACGAAGGGCTGATCGCCTGCGCCAACCTGGTTCCCGGCCTCACCTCGGTGTACCGCTGGGAAGGGCAGGTGCACGCCGATCCCGAGGTGCTGCTGCTGATCAAGACCCGCCGGGAGAACGTGGCCCGGCTCAAGGAGCGGCTGCCGGAGCTGCACCCGTACCAGGTTCCGGAACTGGTGGTGGCCCCGGTAGAAGACGGGCTGGCGCCGTACTGCAGGTGGGTGATGGACGAAACGCGGCCGTAGCAGCGGCGGCGGTGGGTGGGAGCGAAGGGACGGAAGGACCGGCCCCCCGTGGAACTGAAAGCGGAACGGCTCGGATGACGAAGGCGGAGGACGAAGCTCCACAGCAGGATGGGCAGACGGAGGCCGTCGAGCCGGCCCGCAAGCGCACGCGCAAGGCGCCCGCGGGTGCGGGCGGCGGCGACGCCTCGCCCGACGCGTGGCTGGCCCGGCTGGAGCGCGCGGAGTCGCTGAGCGCCGCCGGCAGCCACGCCGACGCCGCAGAGGCGTTCGGCACCGTCGCGGCCGGGCAGCCCGACAACCTGCGCGCGGTGCTGGGGCTGGGGTCGGCGCTGTTCGCGCTGGGCAAGTACGAGCCGGCCGAGAAGGAGCTTCGCAAGGCGCTGAAGCTGGCCGCCGACTCGCCCGAGGTGAGCTACCTGCTGGGCTACACGCTCTACAAGAAGGGCGTGTACGCCGCCGCCGCCACCCAGCTGCGGCGTGCCGTGGAGCTGGACCCCGATCACGGCGGCGCCTACCTGATCCTGGGCGAGGCGCTGAACCAGATGGCCGAGTCCGACGCCGCCATCCAGGCGCTGGAGATGGCCGTGCAGCTTTCGCCCGAGAACGGCAAGGCGTACTACGCCATGGGCATCGCCTACGACCGCAAGGGCAACCACGACCGCGCGGCCGAGATGTACCGCCTGTCGCGCGAGGTGGTGGCCCGCACCTGAACGCGGTCCCCCTGAGCACACCCGTGCCGCCCGTCCGCATCCATGCGGACGGGCGGCGCTGTTTTGCGGCTGCGACGCAGGGTGGATGCAGAGGGCCCGCAAACGGGTGGATGGCGCGATTCGCCTTGCTTTCGGCAAGGCGGCGCCTTACACTACGCGGGAACGCCGGCCTCTTGGGCGGCCCTCTCCGGCAGCTCCGGTGAATCCCACGTCCCTCACGCACAACCCTCGGGGTCTCGTGAGAAAAGCCGCATCCGTCATCGCCGCCGCGGGCCTGCTCGCTGCCGCTCCACTCGCCGCGCAGGACGAGCAGCCCGCGCGCGTGCACGTGGTGCGCCCGGGCGAAACCCTGTGGGACATCGCCCGCGCCTACCTGGACGACCCGTTCCTGTGGCCGGAGATCTTCCGGCTGAACACCGACGTGGTCGAGGACCCCGCCCGCATCTACCCCTCCGAGCGGCTGGTGCTGCCTGCGGGGATGCAGGGCGAGCCGGCGTTCGGCGGGCCGGCGCAGGAGCAGCCGCAGGGGCCGCGCGTGCAGTTCGGGGCGCGCGGGGAGGCGGCCGAGGTGCTGCAGGGCGACTTCTACCGCGCCTCGTTCGTGGCCCGCGAGGGCGAGGTGAGGCCGGTGGGGCGCCTGACCGAGCCGCTGTACGAGTCGGTGGTGGAGGGGCGCGTCCCCGGCCAGCTGAACCTGTACGACCGCGTGTTCGTGGTGGTGGACCCCGCCGCGGTGCGCGTGGGCGACCGGCTTCACTTCCTGCGCACGGACCGCGAGATCCGCGGCTCCGGGCGCGTGTACGAGCCGACGGGCGTGGGAACGGTGGCGGCGCTGGACGGCTCGACGGCCACGGTGGTGATCGTGGGGATGTTCGACCGCGTGGCGCCCAACGACATCGCTGTGCCGTGGGAGCGCTTTCCCGTCGCCGCCACGGCCCGGTCGCGCCCGGTGGATGCCGACCTGCAGGGACGCATCCTGGGCTTCGGCCTGCCCAGCCCCATCCAGCGCACCGAGTCCATCCTGTTCCTGGACGTGGGCCGCGACGCGGGGGTGGGCATCGGCGACGTGTTCGAGGCCTACGCGCCGCCGCGGGGGCGCGACTGGGGAACCCGCCCCGAGGTGTCCGTCGCCCGCATGCAGGTGGTGAAGGTCACGGGACGCACCGCATCCGTGAGGGTGACGCACCTGGCCCAGCCCTCCATCCGGGTGGGGCTTCCGGTGCGCCGCGTGGCGCGCATGCCGTGACGGTGCGGACCGTGGCGGGACGGACGGGTGGTGATCGCGGCGCCCTTCCCCCGGGAAGGGCGCCTCTGCTTGCGGTGGGGCGGCGATGAGCCCCACGCTGGCGCTTCACACCGTGGCGCTGCTGCTGTACGCGGCGACGGCGGGAATGCTGGGGCTGTCGATGGCCCGCGGCGGCCACGGCGCTCCGCGCGCGGCCACCCCCGCGCTGGCCCTGGGCGTGGGCGCGCACGGCGCCGCGCTGGGCGCCTTCGCCGCGCGGCACCACGAGCTGCCGCTGGTGGGGCTGGGCCCGTCGCTTTCCGTGCTGGCCCTGCTGATCGCCCTGGGCTCGCTGGTCCTGGCGCTGACGCGCACGAGCCCGCTTTCGCTGGTCCTGGTCCCCGTCGCCGCGGCGCTGGCCGCCGTGGCCGAGATCGTGGGGCTGGCGCCGGGCGTGGGCGCGCAGGAGCAGGTGTACCGCGGCCCCTGGTTCGTCCTGCACGTCGTCCTCGCCATGGTGGGGTACGCGGGGCTGACCATCGCCTTCGCGGCGGGGCTGATGTACCTGCTGCAGTGGCGGGAACTCAAGGGCAAGCGCTTCGGTGCGGTGTTCCGCTTCTTTCCCCCGCTGGATACGCTGGACCGCATCGGCTTTCGCGCGCTGCTGGCCGGGCTGCCGTTCCTGACCGCGGCGCTGCTGCTGGGGTGGGCGTGGTCGCACCGCTTCGGGCCGGGGATGGGCGCGGGAAACCCCAAAGTCGTCTGGGGGGTAGTCACCTGGCTGGTGTTCGTCGTCGCCCTGGCGGCACGCGGGCGCGGCGCGCGGCATCCCCGCCACGGCGCCATGGCCTCCGTCATCGGGTTCGCGATCGTCGTCGTGGCGTACCTGCTGCTGCGCGCGGGCGAAAACACCGGCGCGGGGTTCCTGTGAGCGCCTATCCCGTGATGCTCGACGTGGCGCGGCTCCGGGTGCTGGTGGTCGGAGGCGGGGCCGTGGCGGCGCGCAAGGTTGCGAGCCTGGTGGATGCCGGCGGCGCGCCGGTGATCGTGGCCCCCGAGGTGTCGGAGGAGTTGCGGGCCGCGGTGCAGGCGCACGAGCTGACGTGGTTTCCGCGCGCGTACCGGAGCGTGGACGTGGAGGGATTCCACCTGGTCTTTGCCGCGACGAACGCCGCCGAGGTGAACGCGGCCGTTGCGGACGATGCGCGCCGCGCCGGGTCGCTGGTGAGCCGGGCGGACGAGGGCGGCGAGTCGGACTTCCAGGTGCCCTCGCACCTGCGCCGCGAGCAGGTGGTGGTCGCCATCTCTACCGGCGGCGCGTCGCCCCTGCTGGCGCGGCGCATCGGCGAGCGGCTGGACGACGTGGTCACCGCCGGGCTGGGGCGCGCGGCGGGGCGGCTGGCGGAGGCGCGCGCGGACGTCCAGGCGCGCTGGGCGGGCGACGAGGGCCGGCGGCGGGCCTTCTGGTTCAGCCTGATCACCCCCGAGTTCCTGGACCTGGCGATCCAGGGTCGGGACGATGAAGTGGAACGGGCCATCGCACGATGCCTGTCGCAGTCGTAGGAGCCAGCCACCGGACGGCGCCCATCGAGCTCCGGGAGCGGTTCGCCTTCGGGCGCGCCGAGCTTCCGGACGCCCTGCTGGCGCTTGCCCGCGAGTCGGCGGAAACCGTTATCCTTTCCACCTGCAACCGGACGGAGGTGTACCTGGCCGCGCCGGAGGGCTCGCACGCGGTGGAGCTTGCGCGCGATCTGCTTGCCGCGCGTGTGGGGATGACTGTAGGCGAGGCGGCGCGGCACCTGTACGTGCACCGCGACCGGGTGGCCGTGGAGCACCTGTTCCGCGTCTCGTCGGGGCTGGACAGCATGATCCTGGGCGAGCCGCAGATCCAGGGGCAGGTGAAGGAGGCCTACGCGGCCGCGCGCGAGGTGGCGGGTGAGGACGGGGCCGTCGTGGGCCAGGCGCTCCATCGCCTCTTCCAGAGCGCGTTCTCCATCGGCGGGCGGGTGCGGGGAGAGACGGGGCTGGGCCGGGGCGCGGCCTCCGTCTCCACCGCGGCGGTGGACCTGGCCAAGAAGATCTTCGGCTCGCTGAAGGGGCGTGGCGCCCTGGTGCTGGGCGCGGGCGAGATGAGCGAGCTGACGCTGCAGTGCCTGCGCGACGAGGGGGTGAGGACGGCCATCGTCGCCAACCGCACCTTCGAACGGGCTAAAGAGCTGGCGGAGAAGTGCGGCGGCCGGGCCATCCAGTGGGACGAGTTCGGCGCCGCGCTGGCGGACGTGGACATCGTGGTCTGCTCTACCGCCGCCCCGCACCCGGTCGTCACACGCGAGCGGCTGCGGGCGGCGCTGCCGGGGGGCGCGCGGCGGCCGCTGTGCTTCATCGACATCGCCATCCCGCGCGACGTGGAGCCGGCCGTGGGCGACGAGCCCAACGTCTTTCTGTACAACGTCGACGACCTGCAGCACATCGTCGACGACAACCTGGGCCGCCGCCGCGCGCAGCTTCCCGCCGCCGAGGCCATCGTCCGCCAGGGCGTGGAGGACTTCTGGCAGTGGTACGCC
The DNA here is from genome assembly GCF_036388275.1 of Longimicrobium sp. Classification (NCBI taxonomy): domain Bacteria; kingdom Pseudomonadati; phylum Gemmatimonadota; class Longimicrobiia; order Longimicrobiales; family Longimicrobiaceae; genus Longimicrobium; species Longimicrobium sp. The sequence continues at coordinate 64,067 of NZ_DASVSF010000003.1, read as the reverse complement.
GCGCTGGCGGTGGTGCCCACAATCCGCGCCCTGCGCGACCGCGGCGAAGAGGTGCGCCGGGCCGAGGTGGAGCGCGCCATGCGCCAGCTTGCGCACCTGTCGCCGGAAGACCAGCTGGCCATTGACGCGCTGACCCGCGCGCTGGTGAACAAGGTGCTGCACGCGCCCACGGTGAACCTGCGCCATGCCGCCGGGAACGGCCGCGGCACCGGGGTGCTCGACGCGGTGCGCTACCTGTTCGAGCTGGACCGCGAGGCCGCCGATCGCGACGCCGCGGACGCCGAAGCCGGCACGCCTGAACCACACGCCACCACACGCCAGGGTTGATGCAGACCGGGAGCAACGAGTTTTCCGCGACGTGGGAGATGATCGCCCACGGCACGCCTTCCACCAAGATCATCATGGGCGTGCTGGCGATCTTTTCCGTCGTCTCGTGGACGCTGATCGTCTGGAAGATGCTGCAGTTCCGCCGCCTTCACGCCGAGGCCGACCAGTTCCTGGACCGCATCGAGTCGGCCGGGCGGCTGGAAGAGGCGTACGAGTGGGTGCGCGGCCTCAAGGAGTCGCCCTTCACCCGCGTGTTCAAGCGCGGCGTGGGCTTCTTCAGCGAGCTGCGGCCCGGCGCCATGAAGGCGGGAAGCGATGTGCGCGGCCTTTCTCCGGCGCAGCTGGAGGTACTTCGCATCGTGCTGGAAAAGGAGGAGGGCGAGGAGCGCGACGCCCTTTCGGGGGGCATCGCCTGGCTGGCGATCATCGCCACCGTGTCGCCGCTTCTGGGGCTGCTGGGCACGGTGCTGGGCGTGATGCACTCGTTCATGGGCGTGATGGAGTCCGGCTCCAGCAGCATCGCCGCCGTGGCGCCCGGCGTGGCCGAGGCGCTGGTGACCACGGGAGGCGGGCTGGTGGTGGCCATCCCCGCCGCAATGGCGTTCACCTACCTGACCGGACGGCTCAACCGCTTCATGGGCGAGCTCGAGGGGATCAGCAGCGAGCTGATCGGCACGCTGGCGCGCGAGGGGCGCATCTAGTGCCGCGCCGCCGCAACCGCCACGAATCGGGCATCACGGCCGAGATCAACGTCACCTCCCTGGTGGACGTGGCGCTGACGCTGCTGGTGATCTTCATGATGACCGCTCCCATGATGCAGGGCGGGGTAGAGATCACCATGCCCAAGGCGCGCACCCAGTCGGTCCCCTCCAACGAGGGGCTGACGGTGACGGTCGACAAGGCGGGCCAGGTGTTCATCGGCGAGGCGGCGGTGCGGCTGGACGAGTTCGAGCGGCAGTTTCCGGCGATGGTCAAGGAGAAGGGCGCCACCAGCGTGTATCTGCGCGCGGACGACGGGGTGCCCTACGGCAAGGTGATCCAGGTGCTCGGATTGATGAAGGCGGCGGACGTAGCCTCCGTCGGCCTCATCGCCGAGCCCGAGCCGGGACAGCAGTAGCCATGGCCAGGCGCCGCGAGGGAGGCCGGATGCCCGGGGCCGTGCTGGCGTCGCTGGCGCTGCACGGACTGGCCGTCGTCCTCATGGCGTTCACGGGGGCCGATCCCAAGCCGCCGAAGATGAAGGTCTACGCGGTGGACATCGTCTCGGAGCGGCCCAACGTGGAAGGCGAGCCGCTCCCCGAGGCCATGGCCAACCAGGAGCCCGGCCCCATCGCGCCGGAGCCCGCCCCGGCCGCCGCGGCTGAACCCGAACCTGCGCCGGAGCCGCCCGCGCCGGAGCCGGAACCCGCGCCACCGGTTCCAGAGAAGAGCGCGCCGAAGGAACCTGAGAAGGCTCCCGAGCCTAGAAAGACCCCGGAGCGCCCGACGCCCCCGCGTCCCACGCCGCCGCGGCCCAATCCGACGCCGCCGAGGACGACACCGTCCACGCCGCCCCGCACCACGCCGTCCACACCGAATCGGCCACCGGCGACGCAGCCGGGCTCGGGGCAGAGCGGGACGGGGAACGATGCGAGCCGCTCGCGGGGCGAGGGAACGCGCACGGGGCCGGCGACGGGGCGGAACGCCGACGCGAACAGCCCCGGCGGCGAGGGGCTGACCATCAGCAGCCGCGGGGTGCGCTGCCCCACCGCGGGGTACTGCACGAACATCGTCCGGCAGGTGCGGCGGTTCTTCCGCGCTCCGGAGTCGGCGTCGGGCGGCAGCGGCAACGTGTGCTTCCGCATCATGCGCGACGGTTCGGTGGCGGAGATTGCCACGAGGGACGTGCGTGGTGGCGCGGCCTTTCGCCTGGCGCTGATGGAGGCGGCGGAGCAGGCCGGCAACCGCAAGGCGTTTGGGACGCTTCCCGCCGGGTTCAGCGTCGAAGAGCTTCCCGTGTGCGTCCTGATCACTCCCGAAATGCTGTGATGACCGTGGTTCAACGATCCACCCGCCTTTTCCTGGCCATGGCCGCCGCCGTGCTGGCGTTCGCGCCGGCGCGGGCGCAGGACTCCGTGGTGGTGCAGCTTCGCACGACGTACGAAACGCAGGCGGCGTCCGGCTTCGTGGTCCTGCCCTTCGGCGGGGCGGGGGGCGAGGCGGTGCGCGCCATCGTGCAGCGCGACCTGCAGTTCAGCGATCGTTTCCAGGTGCGCGAAGCGACCGGCGCACGCGCGGGCGAGCCGGTGAACCTGGACCTGTGGAGCGAGCGCGGTGCCGACTGGGTGCTGGCGGGAAGCGTGGCCCCGCGCGCGGGCGGCTCCAGCCTGACGCTGACGCTGTACGACGCCGTCTACGGGCAGAAGAAGGGCGAGGGCACGTTCCCCATCCCGGCGGCGGACGCGCGCGGGTTTCGGATGGCCGCCCACGCCGCGGCCGACCAGGTGGTGCGCTGGGCCACGGGCGAGCCGGGGATGGCCGCGTCGCGCATCGCCTTCGTCACGCAGGGGCGCGGCAGCAAGGAGATCTACGCGGTCGACAGCGACGGCGAGAACCTGACGCGTATCACCAGCGACGGTTCCATCGCGCTTTCGCCCGCGTGGTCGCCGGACGGCGGGCGTATCGCCTACACCAGCTTTCGCGCGGACGCGCCGCTGCTGTACGAGCGCGACCTGTCGACGGGGGCGGACCGCGTGCTCTCCGACCGCGCCGGGATCAACATCACGCCCTCGTACGCGCCGGACGGGCGCACGGTGGCATTCGCGACCACCGTGGCGGGAAACACCGAGATCGCCACGATCGGCGGGCCAGGCGGGCTGCAGCAGCACACGCGCGGGCGCGGGTACGACAACCTGTCGCCCACGTGGTCGCCGGACGGGCGCCGCGTCGCCTTCGTCAGCGACCGCCTGGGCGAGCCGCAGATCTACGTGATGGCGCTGGGCGGCGAGCCTCGGCTGGTCTCGGACTACACCTACGGGCGGCGCGCCTACAGCACCTCGCCCGACTGGTCGCCGGTGGGGCCGGTGATCGCGTACCACACGCGGGTGAACGGGGTGATGCAGATCGTGGCGGTGAGCGCAGATGGAGGACGTCCGCGGGTGCTGACCGACCGCTCCACCAACGAGGACCCCAGCTGGGCGCCGGACGGACGGCACCTGGTGTTCGCCTCGCCGGACCGCGAAGGGGGTGGGCTGTTCGTGCTCGACACGGTGACGGGGAACGTCCGCAAGCTGGTCGGCGGCCGCGGCTTCGGTCTGCCCGACTGGTCGGGGACGCTGATGCGCCTCGGCGGGGGACGGTAATCTGTCATCCTGAAGGCCCAGGCGCGGGGAATTAGCCCGTAGCAGAGACGTCGCGGGCCGAAGGATCTAGCCTGGGGCACGTACCAGCCCGGGCGCGGCAGCGGTCACCGTAGCCGAGGCCTCGGCTGCCGTGGGGCCCTCACCCGGCCGCGCTGACACGCGTGCCACCCTCTCCCACAAACAGCGTGGGAGAGGGGGTACACCCCAGGTCGAGGCGTGGGTGGGCAGGTCCGGTGCTCGGGCGGGCGCCCCCCATCCCCAGCCCTTCCCTCGCAAATTGCGCTGGGGAAGGGAGCCAGTCGAGTGTGCGGGGCCAGCCGGAGCGCAATCGAATTCTCCTCTCCCCCATGGGGTTTATGGGGGAGAGGCCGGGAGAGGGGGGCGGCTGCGGCATGCGCCAGTCTCAGCCAGAGCGCGATTCAGGTCTCCCCCTCCCCTGCGCAGCGGGGGAGGGGCCGGGGGAGGGGGAACCATCACACGCAGCACCGCACCAAACGCCAGGAGAAACCGAATGAACCTTCGCCACGCCGTGGTCATCGCCCTCGTTCCCGTCATGGCCCTGGGCGCATGCAAGAAGCGCCCGGCCGTCACCACCGCGCCCACCCCGGACGCCACGACCGAGAGCGCCGCCGACCGCGCGCGCGCGGACTCCATCCGCCTCGCGAATGACCGCGAGACCGCCGAGCGCGACCGCGCCGAGCGTGAGCGGACGGAACGCGAGCGCCTGGCGCGCGAAACCGCGGGGGCCCGCGAGGTGCTCACCGAGATCGTCTTCTTCGAGTACGACAGCAACGAGATCACCCCCACCGCGGCGGAGATCCTTCAGCTCAAGGCCGCCGTGCTGCAGGCCAACCCCGGCGTCCGGCTGCGCGTGGAAGGCCACGCCGACCAGCGCGGCAGCACCGAATACAACCTGGCGCTGGGCCAGCGCCGCGCCGAGGCGGTGCGCGCGTACCTGGCCAACTACGGCGTGAACGCCGACCGCTTCACCACCGTCAGCCTGGGCAAGGAGCGCCCGCTGGCCGAGGGCGAGGGCGAAGATGCGTTCGCGCGCAACCGGCGCGTGGAGTTCGCCATCGCGGCCGGCGAGGTGCGCGTGGTGCCACAGGAGCTGCGATGAGGCGCGCGGCGCTGGCGGCGCTCGCCTTTCCCCTGCTGGCCGGCTGCATCGCCACCAAGCAGGACATCCGCGACCTGCAGCTGGGAATGGCCTCGCAGCAGGCCCGGCAGGACTCCATGGTGACCGTGCTGATCGCGCGCACCGAGGCCATGCTCGACAGCCTCAGCGACCAGAACGTCCGGCTGCGCGGCGACCTGGCCAACCGGCTGGTGGCCATCGACCGCCAGCTGGTGCAGATCCAGGAGCTGAGCGGACAGAACCAGGCGCAGCTGGGCGCACTCCGTCGCCAGGTCGACACCGCCGCCGAAGAGGCCCGGCGCGCCCAGGCCGCCGCCCAGCGCGCCGACGCAGCGCCCCAGGAAGAAGCGGCCGACCCGCAGGAACTGTTCGACGCGGCGCTCGCGGCCCTGCGGCGCGGGTCGGTCGCCACGGCGCGGGGCGGCTTCGAGGAGTTCCTGCGCGCCGCCCCCGAGCACCGGCTGGCCCCGGACGCGCAGTACAACATCGGGCAGAGCTACGAGCAGGCGCGCGACGTGCCGGCCGCCATCACCGCGTACGAGCGGGTGCTGAGCGAGCACGCCACCTCGGCCCGGGCGCCGGCGGCGCTGCTGCGGATCGGGCGGCTGGAGCTGGGGCGCGGCAACCGCACGCAGGCCCGCACCCGGCTGAACCAGGTGGTGCAGCGGTTCCCCCGCAGCCCCGAGGCAGCCGAGGCCCGCACCGAGCTTCAGCGGCTGGGGACCCGGTGATCCAGGCCGCTCCGGTGAACCCGGGCGCCCCGGCGGGGTTCTAGGCCGTGCGCTGCCCGTTCTGCCACCACACCGACGACCGCGTGGTCGACTCGCGCAGCGTGCGCGAGGGCCGCGCCGTGCGCCGCCGCCGCGAGTGCCTGAAGTGCGAGCGCCGCTTCACGACGTACGAGTACATCGAGGAGCGGCCCCTGCAGGTGCTCAAGCGCGACGGGGAGCGCGAGCCGTTCGACCGGCGCAAGCTGCTGACCAGCCTGCAGATCGCCACGGCCAAGCGCCCGGTGACCCCGGCCGAGATCGACCGCATCGTCGAGGAGATCGAGCGCGAGCTGGACCGGCGCGAAAGCGGCGAGGCGGGGAGCAAGGAGATCGGCGAGATGGTGATGGACCGGCTGAAGCGCCGCGACCACATCGCCTACGTGCGCTTCGCGTCCGTCTACCGCAACTTCCAGGACCCGGAAGAGTTCCTGCTGGAGTTCCGCGACCTGCGCGACAAGCAGACGCGGCGCGAGTACCGCAAGGTGCAGCCCGAGTTCGAGCTCCCCGGCCTGGGAGCCGACGACGAGGACGAGGGCGCGGGGCAGGCGGGGAACTGACGATTCGGCGGGCGCGGAGGGCCGCGCCCGCTTCTGGTTTTCTTTCAGGGAACGATGGGAATCTTCCAGAGCAGCCGGCCCGGCGAAATGCCGTTCCTCGACCACCTCGAGGAGCTGCGCTGGCGCATCCTGTGGAGCCTGCTGGCGGTGATCGCCTGCTCCATCGCGGGGTTCGTGCTGGTGGACCGCCTGGGGGTGATGATGCTGCTCATCCGCCCCATCGAGCCGTTCCTGCACGGCGAAAAGCTCAAGTACCTGAGCCCCACCGACCCGTTCTTCGTCACCCTGAAGCTGGCGATCACCACGGGGCTGGTGCTGGCGTCGCCCGTGGTGATCTACCAGGTGTGGGCGTTCCTGGCCCCCGCGCTGCTGCCGTCGGAAAAGCGGGTAATCGTGCCGTCGCTGTACCTGGGCGTCGTCCTGTTCCTGGGCGGCGTGTACATGGCCTACCGCTTCGTGCTGCCCGTGACGCTGGAGTTCACGATGGGGTTCCAGACCCGGTTCCTGGAACAAAACATCGTCGTGGGCCCCTATATGGCGATGGTCACGCGGCTGCTGCTGGCGTTCGGCATCGTCTTCGAGCTGCCGGTGGTCATCCTGATCCTGTCGGCCATGGGGCTGGTGACGCCCGAGTTCCTGGCCTCCAAGCGGCGCCACGCCATCGCCGGCATCACCGTGGTCGCCTCGGTGCTCACCCCGGGTGACGTGATCACCGTGACGCTGATGATGATGGTGCCGCTGACCCTGCTGTACGAGCTGAGCATCGTGCTGTCGCGCCTGGTGGCCCGCCGCCGCCTTGCCCACGCCGCCGCGGGCGCCTGAATGAGCTGGACTTTCGTGGGATTGAATCCGATGTCGATGAAGTGGTACCCGATGGCGGCCCGCGCGCTGGCGCCCGGGCTGGCGCTGCTGGCCCTGGCGCTGGCCGCCGCGCCCGCCGAGGCGCAGATCCCCACCAGCCCCCGCGGGCGCCCCACGGGGCAGGCCCCCGCGCGCCCGCGCCCGCAGGCCGACACGGTGCCCAAGGACAGCGCCGCCCGACGGGAAGTGGTGCAGGACAGCGTGATCGACCAGCTGCTGAAGCTGGAAGGCTACGTGCCCGTGGAGTATCAGGCCGACAGTGCCGAGTTCCGCAACGCCGAGCGCACGCTGCGGCTGCGCGGCAACGCGGTGGTCAACCGGCAGGGAACGGAGCTCACCGCCACCGACTCCATCGTCTACCGCGAGCTCAGCGACTTCGTCGAGATCTACGGCAAGCCCCACGTGACGGGCGAAGGCCAGGACATCACCGGCGACGTGATCTACTACGACCTGGCCGCCGAGCGGGCCAGCGTGCGCGGGGCCAAGACGACCATCGACGAGGGCGCCACCTGGTACGTGCAGGGCAACGTCACGTCCGAGGAGCAGGGCGCGCGCGTGTACGGCACGAGCAGCACCTTCACCTCCGACGAGCGCGAGGAGCCCGCGTACCACTTCAAGGTCGACCGGATGAAGGTGATCCGGAACCGCGTGCTGATCGGCCGCCCGGCGTACCTGTACTTCCGCAACGTGCCCGTCTTCATCCTGCCCTTCATCGTGCAGGACCTGGCCAAGGGGCGGCGCAGCGGCGTGCTCATCCCGGAGTTCGAAATCACCGACATCGTCCGTACGGACGCCCCCGGCCGGGGCGAGCGGGGCACGGGGCGGCACATCGGCAACATCGGGTACTACTGGGCGCTCAGCGAGTACACGGGGGCGCAGGTTTCCTTCGACTGGCGCAGCCAGTCGTGGATGTCGCTGACCGGGGGCTACCAGTACACCAACCGGCGCCGCTTCATGAACGCCGACCTCTCGTTCCAGCGGTTCTGGCGCGAGCAGGGCGCCAACAGCATCAACCTGCGCGGCGGCGGAAACTGGCAGCCCAACGAGCGCACCACCCTGAACACCGCGCTCAACTACGCGTCGAGCACCGAGTTCGAGCGCAACCGGTCCATCGACCCGCTGCGGCAGACGAGCGAGATCAGCTCCACCTTTTCGCTCACCCGCCGGGCAGACTGGGGTCAGATCAGCAGCGGCGCCGAGCTGCGGCAGGACATCGCCACGGGCGACAGCCGGCTGGGTTCGCGGCTGAGCATCAGCCCGCAGACCGTCACCATCTTCCCCGCGGGCGAGGGCACGCTGCGCTGGTACAACGACGCGTCGCTGACGCTCACCGGCGACGTGAACTACGACCGCAACACGCGCGACCAGGCGTACGAGCGGCGGCTGGCCAACGATGCGCGGGCCGGGGCCAACCTCACGGGCAACGTCCGCATCGGGCCCATCGCGGTGGGCGGGGGGCTGCGCTACAGCCGCGACGACCGCGAGTCCCTGGCTTCCATCGACAGCCTGCTGGTGGACCCCGCCCCCGGCGGCGGCGGCCTGGGCTTTCTTCCCGGGCTCCGCAACGAGACGCTGGACTGGAGCGCATCCACCGGCTACGAGTTCCGGCTGATCGGCGCCACCCGGCTCACGCCCAACATCAGCCTCGGGCAGCAGGTGGTGCGGCGCGACTCCATCATCCACCCCGACTCGGTGCTTTCCGTCGAAAAGCAGCAGGCGTTCGGCCGCTTCATCGCGGGCACCCCGCGGGTGAACTTCGGGGCGGGGCTGCAGACGGAATTGTTCGGCTTCTTTCCCGGCTTCGGCCAGTACTCGGCCATCCGGCACCACATCACCCCGGGGCTGCGCTACACGTACTCGCCGCAGGTGCCGCAGAACGACCTGCAGCGGGCGGTGTTCGGCGAGCAGGGCGGACGCGAGCAGAACGAGGTGACGCTGCAGTTCGACCAGACGTTCGAGGCCAAGGTGCGCCGCCCCGCGCAGTCGGAGCGAAACGAGCAGATTGCCCGCGCGGGGACGGGCAACCCGTCGGACGCAGGCGCGGGCAACCCCGGCGCGCAGACCGACACCCTGGGGCTTCCCGCGGCGCCGGGGAACCCCGCCGCCGCCGTGCCCGACTCGGCGGGTGGGCGGCCCGGCGTCAGCGGCGACGCGCCGGACCAGGACCGCAAGGTGACGCTGCTGGCCATCAACACCAGCGCGCTGGCCTACAACTTCGCGCCGCGGCCGGACCGCTCGCTGATCCCGGCGCCGGGCACGCCCCGTACGCAGGAGACGCCGTTCTATCGGTTCCAGACGGACGACCTGTCCAGCACGCTGCGCTCGGACCTGTTCGGGGGATTGAACATCACCCTGGCGCACGACCTGTTCGAGGAGGAGCGGGCGGGCTCCGGCACCACGGTGGGAACGCGGCGCGGGCGGTTCTCGCCCTTCCTCACCCAGTTGGGAACGCAGGTGAGCTTCGGCGCCAACTCGGCGCTCTTCCGCTGGCTGGGTTTTGCCCGGGCCGACGAGGGGGAGCGGCGGACGGAGCGCGGCAACACCCCGCCCGAGGAGGGGGTTGCCCCGGTGGACCCGCCCGGCTCGCAGACGGCGACGGGGCAGGAGCTGACCACGGGTACGGGGGGCGCCGGGCCATGGAACGTGTCCGTGGGCTACTCGCTGCAGCGCCAGCGCCCCAGCCCGCTTGACGACGTGCCCCGGCGCAGCCTGTCGGGCGACAACCAGAACCTGCGGCTGAACGTGACGTTCTATCCCACGCGCAACTGGGCGGTGAACTGGAACACGCAGTATTCCATCACCGAGAACGAGTTCGCCATGCAGGTGCTGAACCTGAAGCGCGACCTGTACCGCTGGCAGGCCAACTTCGACATCGTGCGCGCCCCCAACGGCAACACGTCGTTCTCGTTCTCGGCGCACCTGACGGACCTGCCGGACCTGAAGGCCGACTACCGCCGCCAGAACCTGGGCGGCAACCGGACCGAAGGCACCACGCGGCCCAGGACGCCTTAGCAGTAGCCGCGCTCGCCGGTGGAAGGCTGTTCCCGAACGGGTGTCCCTCGCAGGCGACACCCGTTCGACGTTCATACGGGACAGGCGCGCGGGGGTCGTGTCGTGCGTAGATCAGGGCAAGTGATTGTTGTACAAACGCTTGCGGTGGATGTCCTCATCGGGCCACGGGCGGAACGGCGGTTGCTTTTGCAGAGGCCGGGACCACCGAGCCCGCACCCAACCGTAACAATCGGGAAAGACCCTCCCATGACGAGCACGAAACGATGGATGTCCGCCGCGGCGGGCCTGCTGATGCTGGCCGCCTGCGATCCCACCGACCGCGGGGTGATCGTGGGCCCCGGCGATGAACCGGGCGAGCCGCGCGACCTGGCCGTGAGCTACCAGTGGGTGTTCGAGGGGTTCAACGGCACCACGCCGGTGGGCCACCCGACCGTGCAGCTCACCTGGCGTCCGCCCAGCGACTGGGGCAACGAAGTGTTCCGCGTGTACGGCAAGCGGTCGACCTCCAGTGCCTATTCGCTGATCGCCACCGTCACCTCCTGCACGGAGGCGGGGTGCGTGTACGCCGACCGCAACGTGCAGCACGGGAGCGCGTACACCTACTACGTCGCCGCCGTGGACGAGGCCAGCGACCTCGAAACCTCCAGCGAGTTCGCCGAAGAGGTGTCCGTGCCGGCCAACACCCGCCCGGCCGCGCCGGTGGCGGGAACGCCGGTGGGGCTGGACGACGCCGTGTACCTGCGGTGGACGGACAACACCAACGGCGCCAACGTGGCCCGCTACATGGTGTTCCTCACGCAGCTGCAGGGGCAGCCGGAGCTGTACCGCGTGGGCGAGACCGACGGGCGCGGCTTTCTGGACGAGCAGGCGCAGAACGGGTTCGAATACGGCTACCGTGTAGCCACGGTCGACACGATGGGCCACGTGAGCAACCTGAGCGCGCAGATGCTGGCGGTGCCGCGCCCGGACTTCACCGGCGAGCTGATCTACGCACACGCCGGAGACCCCACGCAGAGCGGCTTCCGCTTCGTGACGAGCGAATCGCAGAACCCGGTCGTCGCGGGCACGTCCACCAGCGCGCACTTCCGCCTGGAGACGGGATCCGCCGGGTGGCGGCTGGTGCCGCTGAACGGCGCGCAGGTGGTGGAGTTCGGCCGCACCACGGCGCTCACCTGCGGCCCCGGCGCCGACGCGGACTGCATCGCCGCCAAGGTCGCTCCGACGACCGGGTACAGCAGCGCGCCCATCGCCGTGACGCCCGAGTACAGCTACGTGTTCCGCGTGCCCGGCGCGAACGGGCAGGTGCACCACGGCGTGGTTCGCGTGCAGCTGCTGGGAAGCAACCAGGCGGGCCGCGACCTGATGATCTTCGACTGGGCGTACCAGACGATTCCCAACGAGCCGCGGCTGAACGTGGCGCCGCGGTAACGGCGGTCGGGAACGCGATGGAGACCCGCGCCGGGCACCTGCCCCGGCGCGGGTCTCCACGTTTCAGGGATGCGCACGACCGTTGACAGGCTCGTGCGGGGTGTCTAATTTCAGAGCTGCTTCCATCCCCAACGCAACCGAACCGATGCGGCAGATCGAGATCGACGGCGACAGCCTGACGCTGGAGCAGGTAGAGCAGGTGGCGACGGACCTGGGCACCCGCGTGGTGCTGGCCGCCGGCAGCGAAGAGCGCATCCAGCGCTCGCGCGACGTGGTGGAGCGCGCGCTGGCCAGCGGCGCGGTGGTCTACGGCGTCACGACCGGGTTCGGCCGCCTGGCCGAGACGCCCATCCCGCCCGAGCGGCTGGAAGAGCTGCAGCTGAACCTGATCCGCAGCCACGCATGCGGCGTGGGCGCGCCGCTGGCCCGGGCCGAGACGCGGGCCATCGTGCTGCTGCGCGCCAACGTGCTGGCGAAGGGCTTTTCCGGCGTGCGCCCCATGGTGGTGCAGCGGCTGCTGGACCTGCTGAACCACGGCATCCATCCCGTCATCCCCGAGCAGGGCTCCGTGGGCGCCTCGGGCGACCTCGCTCCCCTGTCGCACCTGGCGCTGGTGCTGATCGGCGAGGGGCAGGCCGAGGTGGGCGGGCAGGTGCTGCCGGGGGCGGAGGCGCTGGCCCGCGCGGGACTGGAGCCGCTTCGCCTGCGCGCCAAGGAGGGGCTGGCGCTGAACAACGGCACGCAGGTGATGGCCGGCATCGGCGCACTGCTGGTCCGCGGCGCCGAGCGCGTGGTGGAGGCGGCCGAGGTGGCCGGCGCCATGTCGCTCGAGGGGCTGCGCGGCACGCCGGACGCGTTCCATCCCGCCATCATGCGCGCCCGCCCGCACCCGGGGCAGGCCGCCAGCGCCGAGCGCCTGCGCGCCCTGCTCGCCGACAGCGAGATCCGCGAGTCGCACCGGCACGGCGACCCGAGGGTGCAGGACGCCTACTCCATCCGCTGCATGCCGCAGGTGCACGGCGCCGCCCGCAGCGCGCTGGCGTACGTGCGGCAGGTGATCGAGATCGAGGCCAACAGCGCCACCGACAATCCGCTGATCTTTCCGGACGAGGGGCCGGACGGCCTGGTGATCTCGGGCGGCAACTTCCACGGCCAGCCCATCGCGCAGGTGCTGGACCTGCTGGCGATGGCGCTCACCGACCTGTGCTCCATCTCCGAGCGGCGCACCGAGCGGCTGGTGAACCCGGACCTGTCGGGCGACCTTCCCGCCTTTTTGACGCGCGATCCCGGCGTGTGCTCCGGCTTCATGATCGCGCAGATCACGGCGGCGGCGCTGGCCAGCGAGAACAAGGTTCTCTCGCATCCCGCCAGCGTCGACAGCATTCCCACCGGCGCCAACAAGGAAGACCACGTGTCCATGGGCGCGCACGGGGCCGTCAAGGCGCGCCGCGTGCTGCGGAACACCGAGGCGGTGCTGGCGGTGGAGCTGCTGTGCGCCGCGCAGGCGCTGGAGTTCCGCAAGCCGCTGCGGCCGGGGCGCGGGGTGGAGCGCGCGTACCAGAAGCTGCGCGCCACCATCGGGCACCTGGACGCGGACCGCGCGCTGGCGCCCGACATCGAGGCCGCCGCCGCGCTGGTGCGCGAGGGCGCATTGATCGATCTTTGATACTGGGGCACGCACAGCCCGGCATTCACACGAGGGGGAGAGACGATGTCCACACAGCCGGCGGTCCGCGGATGGACGTACGAGGAATTCGCGAATCTCCCCGATGATGGCAATCGCTACGAAGTCATCGCCGGAGAACTGTACGTGACCCCATCACCGACGAGCATCCACCAGAGAGTCGTCGCGCGCCTGACCGCGATGCTCGAAGTCTTCACGCAGGAGCACGGGCTCGGAACGCTGTTCGGCGCGCCGTACGACGTGATCTTCGGCGAGGGCGACTACCTGGAGCCGGACCTGCTGTTCGTGCGTCGCGAGCGTGAGGAGATCGTCAAGGACCACGCGATGGTGGGCGCCCCGGACCTCGTGGTCGAAGTTCTCTCTCCCTCGACCTCGCGGCGTGACCGGGGGTTGAAGCGCGAGCGTTACGCGGCGTACGGCGTCCCGGAATACTGGATCATCGACACCGATTTGGTGCAGGTAGACGTCTACCGGCTCAGCGGCGGCGATTTGCGCCGGACGGAGGTCGCAACGGACTTCCTGCGGTGGCGCCCCGCGCCTGGTGGCCCGGAACTGGTCATCGACGTTCCGCACCTGATGCGCGCACCCACGGACTACTCGCGTCCGCGCACGGCGAACTAGTTATCGTCGGAGGGCGGACTTGAATGAGCACTCCGATTTAGACGCATCGTTTCTGCCACACCCGAAGGAGCAGCACATGGCAACGCATCCCGCCCGGCGCGGGTGGAGCTACGCGGAATTCGCCAGGCTCCCCGACGACGGCAATCGCTACGAAGTCATCGACGGAGAGCTTTTCGTGACTCCTTCTCCCCGGCCGGCGCACCAGGTAGTCGCCGGCAATCTGGTGGAACTGCTGAGTCCCTTCGTTCGTCGGCACAAGCTCGGGCGTGTTTATCCCGGGCCCATTGACGTGCTGTTCGGTCCGGGCGACTACCTCGTGCCCGACCTCGTGTTCGTTCGAGAGCAGCAACGCGGGACCGTCACTGAGCGCGGGGTGGAGTCGCCGCCAGACCTTGTAGTCGAGATCATTTCCCCTTCCACAGCAGACCGCGACCGTGGCCTCAAGCGGGAGAGATACGCTCAGTTTGGCGTGCCCGAGTACTGGGTGATCGACCCTCGCTTGCGCCGCATCGAGATCTATCGCGCCGGAGGGGATCGCTTTCCGAGAGTGGTCTCGTCCGGTAGCATCGTCTGGCAACCTGTGCCGGGTGGTCCGCAACTCGACGTCCAGATAGACGACGTATTCAGTGACTAACGAAGCGCTGCGCCGCGTCCCCTGATCGAATTCTCATGACTACCATCGCCGAACCCCGCACCGTGCGCGCGCCGCGCGGCACCGAGATCTCCTGCCGCGGATGGCAGCAGGAGGCCGCGCTGCGCATGCTGATGAACAACCTGGATCCCGATGTCGCCGAGCGCCCCGAAGACCTCGTGGTCTACGGCGGAACGGGGCGCGCCGCGCGCTCGTGGGAGGCGTTCGACGCCATGGTGGCCACGCTGCGCACCCTGGCCGACGACGAGACCATGCTGGTGCAGTCCGGCAAGCCCGTCGGCGTGTTCCGCACCCACCGCCACTCGCCGCGCGTGCTGATCGCCAACAGCAACCTGGTGGGGCGCTGGGCCAACTGGGAAACGTTTCGCGAGCTGGAGCGGCAGGGGCTGACCATGTATGGCCAGATGACGGCCGGCTCGTGGATCTACATCGGCACGCAGGGCATTCTGCAGGGCACGTACGAAACGTTCGGCGCAGTCGCCCGAAAGCACTTCGGGGGCAGCCTGCGCGGCACCTGGACGCTCACCGGCGGCATGGGCGGGATGGGCGGCGCGCAGCCGCTGGCCGTCACCATGAACGAGGGCGCCGTTCTCTGCATGGACGTGGACCCGGCACGCATCCAGCGCCGCATCGACACGCGCTACTGCGACCGCATGACGCACGACCTGGACGAGGCGCTCGGCTGGATGGACCATGCCCGCAAGGCCGGCCAGGCGTTGTCGGTGGGCCTCGTGGGCAACTGCGCCGAGGTGCTCCCCGAGCTGGTGAGGCGCGGGGTGACGCCCGACGTGCTGACGGACCAGACCAGCGCCCACGACGCCCTGGTGGGCTACGTTCCCGCCGGCATGTCGCTGGACGAGGCCGATGCGCTCCGCGAAGCGGATCCGGCCGGGTACCAGCTGCGTTCGATGGAGAGCATGCGCGCGCACTGCGAGGCGATGGTCGAGATGCAGCGCCGCGGCGCCGTCACCTTCGACTACGGCAACAACCTGCGCGGCCAGGCGCGCGATGCCGGCTATAACGACGCGTTCGCCTTTCCCGGCTTCGTGCCGGCGTACGTGCGCCCGCTGTTCTGCGAGGGCAAGGGCCCGTTCCGCTGGGTGGCGCTTTCCGGCGACCCGGCCGACATCGCCCGCACCGACGAGCTGGTGCTGGAGCTGTTTCCGGAAGACGAGCACCTGCGCCGGTGGATCACCCACGCGCGGGAAAAGGTGGAGTTCCAGGGGCTTCCCGCCCGCATCTGCTGGCTGGGGCAGGGCGAGCGCGCGCGCTTCGGCGTGGCGCTGAACGACCTGGTGGCGTCGGGCGAATTGAAGGCGCCCATCGTCATCGGGCGCGACCACCTGGACACGGGCTCCGTCGCGTCGCCCTTCCGCGAAACGGAGGCGATGAAGGACGGCAGCGACGCCATCGCCGACTGGCCCATCCTGAACGCGCTGGTGAACGTGGCCAGCGGCGCCACCTGGGTGTCGTTCCACCACGGCGGGGGCGTGGGCATCGGCAACTCGCTGCACGCGGGGCAGGTGATCGTGGCCGACGGCACCCCCGAAACGCGCGAGCGGCTGGAGCGGGTGCTGACCAACGATCCCGGCATGGGCGTCATCCGCCACGCCGACGCGGGCTACGGCGAGGCGGTGGACACGGCCCGCGCCCACGGGGTGCGGCTGCCCATGCTGGACTGAACGGAACCGCGGGAAGCCGAAGGTCGATTGGCCGGCCACGGATCCGGAGGAGCGGGTGCGGGATGCCCTCACCCGTCCGGATCGGGGCCGGCCGATCGTTGATGGTACTCCCCCTCCTTGCCGTCGCTTCTACCCATCCGTATCCACATGTTCTTGAAAGTGTGTGCCGCGCTGCTGCTGGCGTGCGCGGCGGCCTGCGCGCCCATCGTTACCCACACACCGCGCGTGGAGGAGGGCTTTTCGCTGTTCGGCACGGCCGGCGGCGGCGCGCGGCTGTGCGACACCCTGCGCTGCGAAACCCAGCTGGTGCCGCAGCAGGGCCTGGGCGTTCGCTACGGCCAGGCGGCGACGGCCACGCGTCCCGGCGTCAGCGCGGCCGTCACGTTCTCGACGGCGATCGTGTCGTCGGAGCTGGACCTGTACCTGCAGGCGCCCACGTCCTGGGGCCTGGACATGGGGGCCGGGGTGCTGACCGCGCCCACGCACGACATGCCGTACGTGCAGGTGGGGAAAATCCGCGAGGACGGGTCCGGCTGGTACACTACGCAGGGGTATGCTTTCCTGTCGTCCAGATTCCCGGATTGGACCCTGGATTTCGATGGTCCCGCGGGCGCCGACGAGGTGACGCCGCGCTACTGGGCGCCGACGGTGGCGTATCGAACGCGGGGGCGGCCCGGCGTTCACGTGTACCTTTCGGGGGCCTTCGGCAGTGCGAAGGCGGTGGTGTATTCCGCGGATTCGCTGCCCACGCGTACCGACACCCGCCAGCCGGTGAGCATCGTGATGATGGGGATCGTCTTCGACGTGCAGCCGGTGCCCCCGCGTGCGCCCGCGCCACGCTCCATCCCGCCGGTGCCGCCGGCGGCCGTGCCACGCTGATCCAAGACAATACCCCGTGATCATGAGATTTTCAGCCATCGTGCTGCTGGCGAGCGCCGCCGCGTGCGCACCCGTCGTTACCCACAGCCCAAGGGTGGAGCCGGGCGTCACGCTCTATGGAACCATGGGCGGCTCACGGTCGTTGTGCAGCCAGGAAGCGTGCGACACCGACCTGGTTCCGCAGATGGGTGGGGGCGCCCGCTACGGCCGGGTGGCAACCGACTCCACGCCCGGCTTCAGTGTGGGATTCACGTATTCCGCCGGCTTCATTTCTTCGGAGGTGGACCTGTACGTGCAGGCGCCCGCGTCGCAACTGGATCTGGACGCGGGCGCGGGCGTGCTGGCCGCGGGCAGCCATGTCATGCCCTACGTGCAGCTGGGGCGCATGCGGCCGGACGGCTCCGGCTGGTACACCACGCAGGGCTTCGCCTGGATGGCGGAGCGGGCGATCGGCTGGACGCTTGACGATCCCCTGGTGCAGGTGACGCCGCGGTACTGGGCGCCGGCCATCGCGTACCGGACGCGCGGCCGGTATGGCGTGCACGTTTACGCCTCGGGCGCGCTCGGCTCGGCCCGTGTGACGACGCACGATCCCGACGAGTCGGCCCCGCGCACGGAGCGCCAGCCGGTGCGGGCGGTGCTGATGGGCGTGGTGTTCGACGTGCAGACCGATCCGCCGCCCGGCAGCCTGCCACCCGCGCGGGGGGCCGCCCCGGCCGTGCCGCCGCCGCCGGGCCAGCCGCGCTGATCCGGCTGGTGCGCTTCCAATCCGCGGACAACGGCTCCCCTCTCCCGGCGATGCCTGCATGTTCATGAAAGCGTGTTCCGCGCTGCTGCTGGCGTTCGCCGCGGCGTGCGCGCCGATCGTCACCCACACTCCGCGGGTGCAGAACGGCCTTTCGTTCCATGGCACCCTGGGCGGCGGACGGGAGCTGTGCGGCCCTCCGGAGTGCGACACGCAGCTGACGCCGCAGTACGGGGCCGGGGTTCGCTACGGCCGCGCGGCGACCGCCTCCGCGGCGGGCATGAGCGCGGGACTGACGGTTTCCACCTTCATCGTGTCGTCCGAGCTTGACGTGTACGTCCAGGCGCCGACCTCGCTGAGCAGGCTGGACGTAGGCGCGGGGGTGCTGCTGGCGGGCACCCACGGCATGCCGTACGTGCAGGCCGGCCGCATGAAGCCCAACGGGTCAGGCTGGTACACCACCCAGGGATTCGCCTTCCTGTCGCGGCGGGACATGGATTGGGGGATCGACGTCGACACCGAAAAGAAGGAACAGCCCCGGTACTGGTCACCCAGCATCGCGTATCGCGCCCGGGGCCAGTATGGCATGCATTTCTACGCGACCGGCGCGTTCGGGACGTCGAGGGTTACGAAGCGGCGCGAGGACGGGCCCGGCCTGTACACGGAGCGGCAGCCGCTGAGGGCGGTGATGATGGGAATCGTGTTCGACGTGCAGCCGGCGCCGCCGCCCAGCCGCCTGCCGCCCGCCCGGGGGCCCGTTCCACCTGTGCCGCCGCCTGGCCAGCCGCGCTGATCCGGCTCACGGTCGTGTGCGGATGCGGCGGTCGAGCGGTTTCGGTCCGCTCCGGCCGCCGATATTTTTCTCCGAGGTGATGCCGACATGGTCATGAAAGCGTGTTCCGCGCTGCTGCTGCTGGCGTCTGCCGCGGCGTGCGCGCCCATCGTGACCCATGGTCCGCGCGTGGAGCAAGGCATCACGGGCTACGGTACGATGGGTGCCGGCAAGTCGCTGTGCCCCCCGGAAACGTGCGAGACCATCCTGGTTCCGCAGTTGGGGGCCGGGGTGCGCTACGGCTGGGCGGCTACCGACTCCACGCTCGGCTTCAGCGCGGGATTCACGTATTCCGCCCCGGTCGTATCGTCGGAGCTGGACCTGTACGTGCAGGCCCCGGGCTCGCCGCTCGGGCTCGACGCGGGCGCGGGGGTGCTCGCTGCGGGCACTCACGCCATGCCCTACGTGCAGCTGGGGCGCATGCGGCCGAACGGGTCCGGCTGGTACACCACCCAGGGATACGCCTTCCTGGCACGGCGGCAGATCGAGATCGTGCTCGCCGACAACTACGAGCAGGTGGAGCCCCGGTACTGGGCCCCCACCGTCGCCTATCGTACCGGCGGCCCGTACGGGATGCACTTCTACGTGACAGGCGCCTTCGGCACCGCCTGGAAGTACCACCCCGATGAACCGGGCGTGCGCACCGGGCGGCAGCCGGTCAGGACGGTGATGACGGGGGTGGTGTTCGACGTACGGCGGGCCCATCCGCGGCGCCCCGCCATGTCCGCGCCGATCCCGGCTGTCGCCCCGCCGCCGGCCGCGGGCCAGCCGCGCTGATCCAACCCTCACCATCGAAGTTCGTGGACCTGACGATCGAACGTCTTTCCAAGACGTACCCCAACGGCGTGCACGCCCTGCGCGACGTTTCGCTCACCGTGCCGCGCGGCATGTTCGGGCTGCTGGGCCCCAACGGCGCCGGCAAGAGCACGCTGATGCGCATTCTGGCCACGCTGCAGGAGGCGGATTCCGGCCAGGCACGGCTTGGTGAGCTGGACGTGCTGGGCGACAAGGAGGGGGTGCGGCGCACCCTCGGATACCTGCCGCAGGAGTTCGGCCTGTATCCCCGCGCCACGGCCGAGGAACTGCTGGGCCACTTCGCTCTGCTGAAGGGCGTCACCCGCGCGGCCGAGCGGCGCGACGTGGTGAAGTCTCTCCTCGAGCAAACCAACCTGTGGGACGCGCGCGGCCGCCGCCTGGGCGGGTTCTCGGGCGGCATGCGCCAGCGCTTCGGCATCGCCGTCGCGCTGATCGGCAACCCGCGGCTGATCATCGTCGACGAGCCCACCGCCGGGCTGGACCCCGCCGAGCGCGTCCGCTTCCTGAACCTGCTGAGCGAGCTTGGTGAGCAGGCCGTCGTCATCCTGTCCACGCACATCGTGGAGGACGTGAGCGACCTGTGCCAGCGGATGGCCGTCATCCAGTCCGGCCGCATCCTGCTGGAGGCGGAACCCATGGAGGCCGTCCGCGCCATCCGTGGGCGGGTGTGGAGCCGCGAGGTGCCCCGCGACGAGCTGGCCGCGTTCGAGCAGGCGCATCCCGTCATCTCCACCACGCTGGTAGGGGGACGTACCGTGGTGCACGTGTTCGCGGACGCCCCGCCCGACGAGACGTTCCGCCCCGTGGAACCCGACCTGAAGGACGTCTACTTCACGTTGATGCGCGGGCTGAGCCTGGCCCGGCCGGCGCCCGTCGAGGTGGCGTCGGCGGAGCCGTCCGTGGTGACGTCGGAGGTGGCGGCTGAAGTGCCGGCCGACGTGGCGGTCTCACCATCGGTCCGCGAGGACGGTGATTCGGACGGGGCGCCTCGCGACGCGGGGGCGGCGTGACGACCCTGCTTCACCTGACGGCGTACGAGCTGCGCGACCACCTGCGGCGTGTCAGCACCTGGGTGTACTTCGCCGTCTTCTTCGGACTGGGCTTCGTGTTCATGGCCGCGGCGGCGGGGGTGTGGGCGGGGTTCGACCTGGGCTCGCCCGTGAGCATCGCCAACTCGCCCAGCCGCATTGCCAACCTCACGTCCATCTTTTCCGTGCTGGCGGTGCCCGTGACGGCGGCGCTGGCCGGGCACGCCGCGCACCGCGACTTCCAGGCGGGCATCCACCCGCTCTTCTTCACCACCCCCGTCCGCAAATCGGCGTACCTGGGCGCCCGCTACCTGGGCGCGGTGATCGCCAATCTGCTGGTGCTGCTGGGCATTCCCCTGGGCGCGGCGACCGCCGCCTCGCTGCCCTTCGCCGACCCGGACCGCATCGCCTCGTACGGCGCCGGGGCGTACGCACTCCCTTTCGCGCTGATCGTCGTTCCCAACGTGCTGGCCACGTCGGCGCTGTTCCTGGTGATGGGCGCGCTCAGCCGCAAGTTCGTGGCGGTGCAGGTGGGCGGGCTGGCGCTGCTGCTGGGGTGGAGCATCTCGCGCCTGTTCGTGAACGGGCTGGACTTCGACTGGTTCACCCAGCTTTCCGACCCGTTTGGCCTGGCGCCGCTGAACTGGGCCATGCGCTACTGGACGGTGGCGGAATCCAACGGCATGCCCCTGCCCCTGACCGACGCGCTGCTGCTGAACCGGGTGCTGTGGATGGTCGTGGGCGGAGCGATCCTGGCCTACGGCATCGCACAGTTCCGCTTCGCCCAGTTCGCCAGCGAGACGGGCGGACGGCTGCCCCCCGAGCCGCCGCAGGCCCTGTCGCTGGCGGCGCGGCTGACGCTTCCGCAGCCCCATCGCTCCTTCGGGTTCGCGGCGCGGGCCGCGCAGCTGGGCGGGGTGGCCCATGCGTCGTTCCTGCGCATGGTGCGCGGTGTCTGGTTCTGGATCCTGGCCGGGATGTGCGTGGCGCTGGGGCTGGTGATGGGCGGCCAGCGCGGCACCATCTACGGCGTGGAGCCGCACCCCGTTACGTACATGATGCTGGAGATGGTCAGCGGCTCGTTCATGCTGTTCATCATCGTGATCGTGGCCGTGTACGCGGGCGAGCTGGTGTGGGAAGAGCGCGAGGCGCGGACGGCGCAGATCCACGACTCCATGCCCGTGCCCAACTGGGTGCCCTTCGCGGGAAAGGCACTGGCGCTGACGGGAATGGTGGCCGTCCTCCTCTTCGCCAGCATGCTGACGGGAATGCTGATCCAGGCTGCGTCCGGCTACTTCCGGATGGAGCCGGGGCTGTACCTGCGCGAACTGTTCGGGATTCGGCTGCCGGAGTTCGTGCTGTGGATCGTGTTCGCCATGACGGTGCAGTCGCTGGCGAACCACAAGTACGTGGGGCACCTGATCGTCATCCTGTACTTCGTGCTGACGCCGTACCTGTACTCCACCAGCCTTTCGCACAACCTGTTTCACTACTCGGCGTCGCCGGAGACGTTCTACTCGGACATGAACGGCTACGGCCACACGCTACGGCCGTGGGCGTGGTACACCGCGTTCTGGGGCGGCGTGGCCGTGCTGATGGCCATCGCCAGCAACCTGCTCTGGGTGCGAGGGCAGGAGCAGGGCGGGGGATGGCGGATGAAGATGGCCCGCGCCCGCGCCAAGCGCCCCGTGCTGGCGGCGGCGGCGCTGGCGTTCGCCCTGGTGCTGGGGACGGGCGGCTTCATCGTCCACAACACCACCGTGCTGAACGAGTGGGAGACCGAGGAAGACGCGGAGCGCATCCAGGCGCTGTACGAAAAGCAGTATAAGAAGTTCGAGGCGCTTCCCCAGCCGCGCATCACCGACGTGCGGCTGGAGGTGGACATCCATCCGGCGTCGCGCGACCTGGCCATCCGTGGCGTGTACCGGCTGGTGAACCGCGCCGGGCGCCCCATCGACCAGGTGCACGTCGACATCGTCAACACCATCACGGTCGACCGGCTGGAGCTGGGCGTCCCCGCGCAGCCCATCATCCGCGACAAGGAGAAGGGGTACCACGCCTTTCGCCTGGCGCGCCCCCTGGCGCCGGGCGACTCGACGGAGCTGCGCTTCACCCTGCGGTTCGTGACACGCGGCTTTGCGGACGAGCCCTCGTTCCATCCCGTGGTGCAGAACGGCACCTTCTTCGACAACCAGTGGCTCCCCGGCATCGGCTACAACCCCGAGGGCGAGCTGCAGGACGAGGGCGCGCGTGAGCGGCACGGCTTGGCCGAGCGCCCCCGCGTGCCGGCGATCGGCGATCCGCGCGCGCTGATGCGGAACGACCTGTCGCGCGACGCCGACTGGATCCGCTTCGCCGCGACCGTCTCTACCTCGGCCGACCAGGTGGCGATCGCGCCGGGGCGGCTGGTGCGCGAGTGGCGGCGGGGTGGGCGGCGGTTCTTCCGCTACGAGATGGAAGGGCCGATGCTGAACTTCTACTCGTTCCTGTCGGCGCGCTTCACGGTGCGGCGCGACCGGTGGAAGGGCGTAGACATCGAGGTGTTCCACCATCCCGGGCACGAGTACAACGTGGCGCGGATGATCCGCTCGGTGAAGGCGTCGCTGGACTACTTCACCCGCGAGTTCGGCCCGTACCAGCACCGGCAGGTGAGGATCGTGGAGTTTCCGCGCTACGGCGACTTCGCGCAGTCGTTCGCGGGCACCATTCCGTACAGCGAGGGCATCGGCTTCATCGCCGACGTGGACGCGGGCGACATCGACTACCCGTACTTCGTCACGGCGCACGAGGTGGCGCACCAGTGGTGGGGGCACCAGGCGGTGGGCGCGCACGTGCAGGGCTCGGCCATGCTCACCGAAACGCTGGCCGAGTACAGCGCGCTGATGGTGATGGAAAAGGAGTACGGGCGCGAGCAGATCGGGCGGTTCCTGCGCTACGAGCTGGACGGCTACCTCAAGGGCCGCGGCATGGAGCGGCGGGCGGAGATGCCGGTGGCGCTGGTGGAGTACCAGCAGTACATCCACTACAACAAGGGCGCGCTGGCCATGTACGCGCTGCGCGACTACGTGGGCGAGCAGGCGGTGAACGGCGCCCTGCGCGCCTTTCTGGCCGAGTCGCGCCATCGCCCCGCCGGGCCATATCCCACCTCGCGCGACCTGCTGCGGCACCTGCACGCCGCTACGCCCGACTCGCTGGACGGGCTGGTGGAAGACCTGTTCGAGACGGTGACGCTGTGGGACCTGTCGGCGTCGCGGGCGGAAGGCACGCAGCTGCCGGACGGCCGCTACCAGGTGGATTTCACCGTCTCCGCGCGAAAGATGAGGGCCGGCGGGCTGGGACGGGAGGAGGACGTGCGGATCGACGACTGGATCGAGGTGGGGGTCTTCGGCGCGGACGAGGACGAGCCCATCTACCTGAAAAAGTTCCGGTTCACCGGCGCCGCGCGCACCTTCCGCATCGTAACGGACGAGTGGCCGCGGCGGGCGGGGATCGATCCGCTGCACAAGCTGATCGACCGCGAGCTGGAGGACAACGTCATGGGCATCACCCGCGGGCGGGGCTCGCCCGCGCCCACCCGGCGGCCGGCGCGGCGCGATTCCGCCGGGCCGAAGGCGGTGGAAGGCGCGCGCTGATGGAACAGGAGAGCCTGCGGCCGGGCGAGCGGATCACGCGCACCATCCGCCAGAGGCTGCACCTGCGGGGCGAGCTGATGCTGGCCGCCCTGCCGACCGCCACGGTGCTGCTGGTGCTGTTCCTGGTGGAGACGCTCAGCGAGCAGCGCCTGCTGTTCGCGTCGCTGGCGTCGAGCGCGTTCCTGATCTACATGGACCCGGAGCACGGGACCAACCGCGTGCGGACGCTGGTGATCTCGCAGCTGGGCGCGGCCGTGCTGGGGCTGGCGGCGTTCATGATGCTGGGCCCCGGGTACACCGGCGCCGCCCTGTCGATGGTCGCCACCATTCTGGTGATGATCCTGTCCGATGCGGTCCATCCGCCGGCCGTTTCCACCGCGCTGAGCTTTTCGCTCCGCGCGGGCGACGAGAGCAACATCGCGCTCTTCGCCATCGCCGTGGCCATCACGGCCGGGCTGGTGGTGATGCAGCGCGCCGCCGTGTGGATGCTGGCGCGCTACTCGGCCCGGCATTGAGGATCGTAGTCTACAGATTGCTAGCCGCGTACAATAGCAGACACGGACGGAGCACCGATGCACGTCTGTGGCGGTTTCTGGCTTCTTGCGGTCACTCCGTTCTCTTTAGACCTAACCGGCCGCGGAACCCCTAGACGGACGGCAAGTTTTTGCGCCACGCTCTTAGAGGCTGCTAGGCGTTATTCCCATTGGGAACGATTTAGGTTTGACTAGAAAATCCCACCGGGCAAACGCCCGGCGGGGATTTTTTTACTGCACTTCGGCCCCGCCGCCCAGGGCAAGCCCCTTACCCCATGTGATTCTGATCGGAAGTAACCGCCCCCCCATTGGCCTACAAGCGCGTCACGATTGACGCCAAGACGAGAAAAATCTATAGTCTATTCGCCTCTTAATGGGCTTGGGCGATATCTGGAGTTTCCCACCGACATCTCAATGCACCTGGAGGTGGTTTCATGAGCGGCCCCGTCATCAGCGCCAACTTGGTCGACGCCATTGCGCTGCCCCGCTTGGTGTGGCTGCGCCCCAACCTCATCGGCCTCGTCTTTACGCTGATGAAGCTGCTGCCGGCGCGCTTCATCATCCGCAAGGCGCTGGAAGAGGGCGAACTGCGGCCGGGTGGCCTGATCGTCGAGGCCACCTCCGGGACTTTCGGGCTTTCCCTGGCCATGGTGTCGGCGCTGCAGGGGCACCCGCTGACGCTGGTGGGCGACCCCGCCATTGACCCGCCGCTCCTCCGGCGGCTGGAGGATTTGGGCGCCACCGTGCACATCGTTCGCGAGGCGGGAGCGTCCGGGGGTTTTCGGCAGGTGCGGCAGGAGGTGCTGGAGAAGGTGCTCGCCAGCACCCCCGGCAGCTTTTGCCCCCGCCAGTACAGCAACCCCCACAATCCCGGCAGCTACGCGCCCTGCGCGGAGCAGCTGGCGCACGCGGTGGGCGGGATCGACTGCCTGGTGGGCTCGGTGGGCTCCGGCGGCAGCGTCTGCGGAATCTCGTCGTACCTGCGGCTGATCCTGCCGGAGCTCAACGTCATCGGAGTGGATACGCACGGCAGCGTGATCTTCGGGGAGACGGACGCGGGGAACGACGGATGGCTGCTGCGCGAGGTGGGGAACAGCCTGATACCCGCCAACGTGGATCACACGGCGTTCGACTTGGTGCACTGGGTGGGCGCGGCGGAGGCGTTCCAGGCCACGCGGCGGCTGCACCGCGAGCACGCGCTGCATATGGGCCCTACGAGCGGCGCGGCGTTCTTGGTCGCGGACTGGTGGGCGCGCAACCATCCTGACTCGCTCACGGCCGTGATCTTTCCCGACGAGGGCTACCGCTACCAGGACACGGTCTATAACGACGCGTGGCTGGAGGCGAAGGGCGTGCGGCGCGACGTGCCGCCGCGGGAGCCGGTGGAGTGGAACCGGCCGTACAATGGGCGCGACCCTTGGAGCTTCTTCCGCTGGGGACGGCGCGCGTATTCGGATGTTATGTGGATAGGCCCATCAGCCGACCAGGGCAACTCCGTCGCTACAGAGGAAGCGGGACCGGATGCAGCGCATCCTCCCCCGAAGCTGGTTCCTGATGGGCCTGGTGGTGCTGGTGCGACCACCTTCACCCGCACCGAGCGAGTGGAGGTGGCTCGAGGCCGCACTGACGACGCGCCAACTCCACTCCTTCGTGTGTCGGCCGAGGTCCCCGTATGGGTTGACGCGGATACCGCAGCCGAAGTGTTGGGCGACGCAGTCCGAGGCCTTAGTGCTCTCGACATCGCGCTTGGGGGGAACGGCCTCGAAGTCGATGGGATCGACATAGGTGTCGCCGTGTCCGCGTACGCTTAATCGGAAGGAGTAATGATCCGATGAGCGACGAACGCATTGATGTCACATTACGCGAAGAACGCCCTGAAGGAGGTAGCGGCTTCACCGCGGGGTTGCTCGGGGTAATTCCCAAACTCTGGGAGCATCTGAAGAATCGTTTCCCGCTGTTCACCAGCCGAGCGGGGGAGTTCGTTGACGCTAAGGTCGAATTAGCGCGTGGAGAAGCTGACCGCGTGCATGCGTCGGCAGCACGTGAGACGGCGGAGGCTCATGTAGCTGAGGCGAAGGCGGACCTCATCTCTGCAACAGCGGAGGCCATTCGGGCTCGTACGGCTATTCAACTGGCGACCCTCCCAGCCGAGAACGCCCGGCTCGTCGCTGAGCGCGACGCTGCAGCCTCACCCGAGGCGCTGATAACTGCGGCGACTGAGCGGATTCGCCACGCATTGGCGGCTGCCGAAGCCTTGGGGATCACTCTTTCGCTGGAGCAGTTCGTCGCGGAACAGCGGGCCCTGCCTGCACCGGCCGCCGACGCGGGGGGCGGGACGGCCCCCGCAGCAGAGCCGCAGGTGGAGGGATGACCACACAGCGCCACATCTTGCCGTCCCGCCTCATACCACCGTGACTGTGCGCGAGCGTGTGATTCCGAGCGGAATTAGCCCTGTTGGGCCGTCGATCACATCCGGCGCGACATTACTACAGATCACGACGCGTGGTTCCAGTTGTAAACTGAGATGCAACAGGTCGTGCCATTTGGCTTCTCGCGCAATCACCGCCTCATGGCCGGTCTGCTGGGATGGTCTGGAAAATACGTCCGATCAAATTGGACGCGGCAAGTCACAGAATCTTGCCGTCCGCGACGGCTCAGCCGGTGTGAAGATCCCGCAAGACGATCTCTGCAACCTCCCCACCCTTTCACACCCCGGTCCGGCTCTTCTCGATTGCGCGAGGGCACACCAACGAGCCCCAAGGCGCATGACCCATTCGGTGGAGCCCTGGATACAAAGAACCGCCGTGTCGAGCTTCGACGCGGCGGTTCTTACATGGTGACGTGGAGACGGCGCTTCATTGGCCGGGAGTGAGCCCGCGCGGACCGGTGTGCCAGCGCGCGTCCACCTGCTCGGCCGTGCTCTTCGCGTCCGCCTCGCTCTCGTGAGCGCGAAGCGCCTGCGCCGAAACCATGTGGCCGCCCACGAAGATCGTCAGGCAGGCAGCGAGCGAGAACAGTTCACGGGCACGCATCGTCTTTTACTCCAGGCGGTAGTTTCTGCTGCGGAGGTGGTCCATCCACCCCTCGCGGTCTACGCCTGATAAGATGCGCTCAACCCCGGCCGGGGGCGTGGGTCGAATGACTCATTTGTGAGAGAGACCCGCAGACCGGGCTACTCGTCGCCCAGGAACGCCGCCAGCTCGGCGCCGCGGCGCTCGGCGTCTTCTTCGCCCAGGGCCATCAGGCGTTTGGCGTAGTCATGCTGGAACATCAGCATGCTGAGCACGTCGGGGCTGGACGTTTGCCGCGTGCCCAGCCCGCGCGTCAGCATGCGGAACGCGCGTGGAAGGCGGGGCTCGTACTCGGCGGAGAGGCGCGCCAGGTCTCGCGACGGCCGCATCACCATCAGCTTCACCGGGCGCATCCCCTTGCGATGCTCCGGCGGCACGTGCTCCACCACCGTATTGATGCGCTCCATCCGCGCGACGTCCTGGTCCACCATCTCCAGGAACACCGAGTCCAGCATCATCCCGATGATCTGGGCCGGCGGCGGATACCCGGCCACGTCCGGCGCCGCGGCCTCGGCGCGGGTGCGGTCGTAGCGGGTGGAAACGGCCAGGATGCGGCTGGCGCCCAGGTGCAGGGCGGGGGAGAGCGGCGCCGTCATCTTGATGCCGCCGTCGCCGTACCAGTGCGGCCCGATCTGCACCGCGGGAAAGAACAGCGGCAGCGCGGCCGATGCCATCACGTGGTCTATGGTGAACCGGCAGTGGCGGCTGGTGCGCCCCGGCCGCTCCCACGTTTCGATGTCGCGCCCCTGCACCCAGACCACCGACGTGCCGGTGGTGTAGTCGGTGGTGCTGATGGCGGCGGCGCGCAGGGTGCCGCGGTGAAGGTTGTAGTCCAGCCCCGTCAGCTCGCCGTTCACCGGGGCGAGCGCTTCTTCCAGGAACGCCCGCAGCGGTCCCGTATCCACCATCCCGCGCACCCGCCCCTCCGGACCGCCGGCCAGCCGCAGTCCCCAGCGCCCGAAGTTGGCGGCCAGGGACCGGGCGTCCACGCGAAAGATGCGCTCCGGGAGCAGCTCGCTCCACAGGCAGGCCAGCTCGTTGGCGGCCTGCGCGAAGGTGCCGTGGTGCTGCGCCATCAGCGCCATGTTGATGGCACCGGCCGACACCCCGGTCCAGATGGGCACCTTGATGTCGGGGTGCGCCTTGGCCAGGTAGTTCAGCAGCCCCACCTGGTACGCGCCGCGCGCGCCGCCGCCGGTAAGCACCACCGCCAGCTCCCCGCGGTCCGTCGTGGCGCCTTCCGTGGGCGCGAACTCGCGCCCGGCCTCGCTGCGCGCCGCCCGCCGCTCTTCCACGTTCAGCGGCGGTACACGACGCGGCCGCCCACCACCGTCATCACCGGCGCGGCCTGCAGGATCTCGCCTTCCGGAACGGTCAGCAGGTCGCGGTCCCACACCACCAGGTCGGCCAGCATGCCGGCGTGCAGCACTCCCTTGCGGGTCTCCTGCCACTCGCCGTACGCCGGGGTGGCGGTGTACAGGCGGATCGCCTCCTGGCGGGTCAGCCGTTGCTCGGGCATCCAGCCGCCCGGCGGAGTCCCCGGCTCTTCGCGGCTCTGGCGGGTGACGGCCGAGTAGATGCCCTCCACCGGCGGCATGGGCTCCACCGGGAAGTCGGTGCCAAAGACGACGGTGGCGCCGGCGTTCAGCAGCGAGCGCCACACGTAGGCGCCCTCCGTAGCGCGCTCGCGGCCGATGCGCGTATCCACCCAGCGCATGTCGCTGGTGGCGTGCGTGGGCTGCATGGAGGCGATTACGCCCAGCTGCCGGAAACGGGGGATGTCGGCCTGGTCCAGCACCTGGGCGTGCTCGATGCGGTGCCGGCGCGGGCGCTCGCTGTTCACCCGGGCGGCGCGCTCGAAGGCGTCCAGCGCCTGGCGGTTGGCCGCGTCGCCGATGGCGTGAAGGATCACCTGCAGCCCCGCCGCGTCGGCCGCGGTGACCAGCGAGTCGAGCTGCGCGTTGGTGTACTGCGGCAGCCCCCGGTGCGAGTGGTCGTCGGCGAAGGGCTCCAGCATGAAGGCGGTGCGCGAGCCCAGCGTGCCGTCGGTGTACCCCTTCAGCATCCCCATCCGCAGCCACTCGTCGCCATAGCCGGCGGTGATGCCCAGCTCGCGCATCCCCTCGATCACCCGCCGTTCCAGCGGGTGCCAGCCGTACACGCGCACGGTGAGCGAGTCCGCGTCGCGCAGCTGCTTGTAGACGGCCATGTCGGCGCCCCACACGTCCGTCTGGACGCTGGTGACGCCCGTGCGCGCGGCCAGGTCCAGCGCCGCGCGGATGCCGCGGCGGGCCTGCGCCAGCGTGGGTGCCGGAACGTGCCGGCTCACCAGCCCTTCCGCGGTTTCCTTGAGGATGCCCGTGGCCTCGCCGCGCGCGTCGCGCACCACTTCGCCGCCGGACGGGTTGGCCGTGGTGCGGGTGACCCCGGCGATGCGCAGGGCCGCGGTGTTGGCCCACGAGGTGTGGCCGTCCACGCGCGAAAGCAGGACGGGGTTGTTGGGCGCGGCCCGGTCCAGCACCTCCTTGGTGGGCCAGCCGCCCGCGCCCAGTTCCGAGGCGGGAAGGCGCGTGTGGTCCCAGCCGCGTCCCAGGATCCACTCCCCGGGCTGCGCCTGCGCGGCGGCGGCGGCCACGCGGCGCTCGATCTCGGCCAGCGAGGTGGTGCCCAGCAGGCTCACGTTCAGCAGCCCCTGGCCTCCGGCGCCGAAGTGGATGTGCGCGTCGTTGAACCCGGGCGTCACCAGCTTGCCGTCCAGATCGACGATCTGCGTGCCGGGCCCGGCATAGTCGCGGATGGCCGCGTCGGAGCCCACGGCGAGCACGCGGCCGTCGCGGATGGCGAGCGCCTCCGCGACGGTGTTGGCCTCGTCGGCCAGGAACACGCGGCCGCCCAGCAGCACCATGTCCGCGGCGTTCGCGCGCTCGGCCGGCGTTCCGGGCCCCGGGTGCGGCCAGCCGGGCGAGCGCGGGGGCACAGGCACGGGGTTCGTGCCGGGCCGCGGCGCAGTAGCGCAGGCGGAAAGCGCGAGCAGGGCCAGCAGGGTGCTGCGTGAGCGCGGTATCATACGCGTTCGTCGCTGAAGGTGTGGAATCGCGGGTTCACACATGATAACGCGCCAGCCCGTGGCGTGACAACGAACGGTCCGAAGAAGATGCTTGCGTGATCCAGACGTCCAGATTACAGTGTGCCAACTCCGTTCACTTGTGAGGTGCCGAGGAGATGTCCTGATGGAACTGTCGACGTTCACACTTCGCGTGGTGCTGCTGTTTTTTCCAGGGGTGCTCTGCGCACTTCTGGTAGACTCGCTGACTGCCCATCGGGAGAGGACACCGGCACAGTTCCTTACGAACGCGTTCGTCCTGGGCGTGGGTTCCTATCTGCTGCTGTACACCGGCTGGGCGGTTTCCGCCGGTGGTGCCGCACTTCTCGGCTTGCCCGCGCCTCCGCATGTCAGCTTCTTCGTCACACTCCTGGACGGTAGCAAGAGTCTGGCTGGTGGCGAAATTGCCCTGACCGGACTCATCGCAATCCTCCTAGGCGGGATCGCTTCTGCTGCAATCAACCATAAGGTCGCGCATCGCGTCGCACGGCGGCTGAGGCTTTCCCGTGCTTTTGGAGATCTCGACGTGTGGGCGCTGATGTTCAATTCACCGGAAACCACCTGGATCACGGTGCGAGACCAAGCGCATCAGCTTACGTATTTCGGATGGGTAGAGGCATTCTCGGACACGTACGACAAGGCCGAGTTGCTGCTGGGTCAGGTCGAGGTGTTCGACTCGGCCACAGGGGGTAAACTTTACGGGGCAGATCGCGTATATTTAGCCCGACCGGCCGAAGCCCTCACG
The DNA here is from genome assembly GCF_036388275.1 of Longimicrobium sp. Classification (NCBI taxonomy): domain Bacteria; kingdom Pseudomonadati; phylum Gemmatimonadota; class Longimicrobiia; order Longimicrobiales; family Longimicrobiaceae; genus Longimicrobium; species Longimicrobium sp. The sequence continues at coordinate 32,610 of NZ_DASVSF010000003.1, read as the reverse complement.
ATCGAGCCGCTTGGTTTGTCGTCCCGACCCCTTCGGAGGGAGTGAGATATGCAGAAAGATGTCAGCCCGATTGAGGAGGGAACGTTCTCCAAAGGTGGTATCAATCGTCAGCCAATGACGCCTCGTCCTGATTTCGTCCCAGCGCCGCTCGGCAAACTCACTCCGATCGGCGGCTCCAACTACTCTGGTCCGCGTGAAGCCAATTCTACGAATGGCCGGCGTGACTCTGAGGGGTAACGATCGATAGGGTTCGAATGCGAAAACGCCGCCGGTGAGCTTCACCCGGCGGCGTTCGAATTGAGAGCATCCGCCCGTCAGGCGGAGGGGCGCTTGTACTGCGGGTCGTTGTACATCTTGAACTGGCGATAGACCTTGGGCACCACGCGGCCCGAGGCGATGTCCGTGAGCAGGGTCGACAGCTCCTCGGCCAGGTCGTCGCGCTGAAGGTGCATCACCTCCAGCCGCTGGTTGCAGCGGTCGCGGAAGTCGGGGGTGATGTCGTCGCGCGCGGCCTGCTCGGCCATGTGGTAGATCTTGAGCTCGATGATGCTGAGCTTGTCGACCAGCGAGCCGACCGTTTCAGCCATCGGTGCCCCCGCGGGCGGTGCGCACTGCCTCCATCACCGCCTCGTCGATGCGCTCGATCAGGTCGTTGCGCCGCTGGTTCAGCTTGTCGACGGCGCGCTTGGCGGCCGCCACCTGGTGGTCGTCGTCCACGCGCGCCTTGTCTTCTTCGTGCCACAGCTCGACGTTGGTCTCGGCCAGGCGCGCGATCAGGGTGCCGATGCTTTCGTTCATTGCCCATGTCCCGTTGGCGGGGCGGCGGCCCCGGTGACAGCGGCGCGAATGTACATGGGGGCGCATCCCGGCGCCACGCCCCGCGTTTGCCGCATCCGCCCCCCACGCTATCTTCAGCGCGTCCGGGCCCCTCTCCACAGGGTGATCTCGCTTCCCCCATCCGCAGGTTCATCGTTGGCGCTGGTTCCGCTTCCCCGCTCGGCGCGCGTGCTGATCGTGATGATGAGCGCCGTGGGCGACGCCGTGCACGTGCTGCCGGTGGTCACCGCGCTCAAGCGGCACGATCCCACGCTCCACATCACCTGGGTGCTCCAGCCCGGCCCGGCGTCACTGGTGCGCGGGCATCCCGGCGTGGACGAGATCGTCGTCTTCGAGCGCAAGGGCGGCTGGCGCGCCTTCGCCGACGTGCGGCGCAAGCTGGCGGGGCACCGCTTCGACCTGGTGCTGGACCTCCAGGTGTACTTCAAGGCCAGCATCGTCACCGCGCTGGCGCAGGCGCCGGTGAAGCTGGGGTTCGATCGGGCGCGGGCGCGCGACTGGAACTGGCTGGTTACCGGTCCCCGGATTCCGCCTCACGCGCCGCAGCACGTGCAGGACCAGTACTTCGAGTTCCTGGATGCGCTCGGCGTCGCGTACGAGCCGGTGGAGTGGAACCTGGGTCCGTGGGAGCACGAGCAGGCGGCGCGCGACGCCTTCCACGCCGGGCTTCCACGTCCCGCGGCGTGCCTGGTGATCGGCAGCACGCATCCCGAAAAGGAGTGGGTTGCGGAGCGATGGGCCGCGTTGGCGGATGCGCTGTGGGAGCGGTACGAGCTGCAGCCGGTGCTCGGGGGCGGGCGATCGGAGCGGGAACTGGAGACGGAGCACGAGATCATCGCTCGCGCCCGGCATCCCATCATCTCCACGCTCGGCGTGCCGTTCCGCGAACTAGTCGGGATTATCGACGGATCGGCGCTCACCATCTCGCTCGACACGGGGCCGATGCACATCTCCGTCGCGCTGAACACGCCGACGATCGCGTTGATGGGCTACACGAATCCCAGGCGCACCGGTCCGTACCGCTTCCGGGAACTGATTGTGGACGCGTACGGCGATCCCGGCGAGGCGTATCCCGTGTCGATCGAAAAACGCCCCGGCCACACGAGCCGAATCACCGTCGAGCAGGTGCTGGAGAAGGTGGACCTGTGGACGCGGGCGCACCGGTGAACGCGCCGCTCGACAGCATCGCGGTGGTGATGATGAGCACCGTCGGCAACGCGGTGCACACGCTGCCGGTGATCAACTCGCTCAAGGCGCACCGGCCGGAGGCGCGGATCACGTGGATCCTGCAGCGCGGTGGCGCGGCGCTGGTGCAGGGGCACCCGGCGGTGGACGAAACCGTCGTGTTCGACCGGGACCGGGGGATCGGCGGATTGCGCGACCTGCGACGGGCACTGGCGGGCCGCCGCTTCGACGTCGCGCTGAACCTGCAGGCGTACTTCAAGGCCGGCGTCGCGACCTCGCTCACCCGCGCGCCGGTCCGCGTGGGCTACGACCGGGCGCGGGCGCGGGACCTCACCTGGCTGTTCAGCACGCAGAAGCTGCCGGCGCGCCCGCGTGCGCACGTGCAGGACGAATTCCTGGAGTTCCTCGATTTTCTGGGCGTGCCGCGGCGGCTGGAGTGGGGGCTGGAAGCGTCGGCCGACGAGCGCGCGCGGTACGCTCCCCTGCTTCCAGACTCGCCCGGTCCCACGGTGGCGATGGTGGTCGGGACGACGAAGCCGGAAAAGGAGTGGCCCGCGGAGCGGTACGCCGCGCTGGCCGATCGGCTGGTGGCGGAGTTCGGCGCGTGGACGGTACTCGTGGGCGGTCGGTCGGCGCGAGAGGAGGAAGCGGCGACGACCATTCGGCGGCTCGCCCGGAACCCGCCGCTGGACCTGCGCGAGTGGGACCTGCGGCGTCTGGCGTACCTGACGGAGCGGGCGGACGTGCTCGTGTCGCCCGACACGGGGCCGCTGCACGTGGGCGTTGCGCTCGGCACGCCCACGGTGGCGCTGATGGGCTACACCAATCCCAAGCGCTACGGGCCGTACCGCCGCTTTCTGGACCTGATGGTGGATGCGTTCGGCGAGGCGGGAGAGGACTACGCCGTGACGGCGGGGCACCGGCCGGGGCGGATGGAGCGCATCACGGTGGACGAGGTGGCGGGAAAGGTCGAACGGGCGCTGCGGGACTATCCCAGGACCAGCCCGCGCGGCCAGCCGTCGCCGTAGCCTTCGCGCACCGCCATCCACCCGTCGGGATCGATGGGCGCGCGCAGCTTGCGGGCGGAGCGCGCCAGCCGCCGCAGCTCCGCCGCACGGCGCGCGCGGGGGACGGGGCCGGGGTGCACGCGCGCCTTGTCGAAGTCCAGCAGCCACACCTCCGGCGCCGTGTCGCGCTCCACCACCAGCAGGTTGCGCAGGTTCACGTCCGGATGCGCCACGCCGGCCTCGTGCATCGTCGCGATCTGGTGTCCCGCTTCGCGCAGCATCGCCTCGCGCCGCCCCTCCGCCGCCGATTCCAGCCATGCAGCCGCGTCCGTCGCGCCCGGGATGAGCAGGGTGGCGAGCGTGGCGTGGTATCCCAGCGTCCGCGGCCGCTCGATGGCGGCCAGCACCCGCGCCGTCCTCACGCCCCCCGCGCGCGCCCGCTCCGTGGCGCGAAGCTCGTCGAATGCGCGGTTCCCGCCGAAGTAGCGCGACGAGTTGATGCGCTGCACCAGCCCGCCGCGGCGGTAGTGGCGCACGACGACCTTTTCGCCCGTCTGCAGCAGGACCACGGGGTGCGCCTGGCGGCCGCCCCCCAGCATCTCCATGGCCGGAAGCGCCTTTTGCTCGACCAGCAGGCGCGCGGCGTCTTCGTAGCCGCTGCGCACCAGCATGCGAGCGCCTTGGTGCTCCAGCGGAACGAAGTCCGCCAGCGCGTGCCGGCCTACGTAGGTCTTCCAATCCATTCCCGGGAACCTGCCGTGCGGGAGGGGGGACGGCAAGGTGCGCCGCAGCCGAACGGATTACCCTGGCGGGCCTTGGGTGAGGTACGACGTGGGCCGGCGCATGCCTCGGCCGCCCCCCATCCCCAGCCCTTCCCCCGCAAACTGCGCGGGGGAAGGGAGCTAGTGCCGTGCGTTACACCGGCCTTTCCGCACAACTGTCATCCTGAGCCCCAAGCGCGCCGTACTAGCTCGCACAACATCCCTCGCGGGGCGAAGGATCTAGCTTGGGGCACTTCCAAGCTCGGGCGCGGCAGCGGTCACCTGTGCAGAGGCCGCGACATCACGGCGGCTCGAATCGGGTCGGCGCATGCCTCGGCCGCCCTCTTCCCCCGACCCCTCTCCCGCAAGCGGGAGAGGGGAGAATTCGATCGCGCTTCGGCAGGTGGGGCGCGCACGATGTCATCCCGACGGAGCGGCCACGTCGAACCGGCCGTAGCGACGTAGACCGCAGCGACTGAGGGATCCGCCACACATTTTGCGGACGCGTTGCGGCCGGGAGGGCACGAATCCGCTGTTCTGGGGGTGTCGCCGGTGGCGTACGAGCACGCGCGAACGACAACCGGCATCGACGGCGTCTGCCACTCCGGAGCTGAGTTGCGTGCTGTGTGGCGGATCCCTCAGTCGCTGCGAACCCCAGTACACGGGCAGGTTCGGGGCGGTCGCTCCATCGGGATGACAGATCGCGCGGTGGGGCGGCGATGTGGAGCGGCGTCAGGGGGTGCTTGAATACGGAGTGCGTTCGCCGGGGAGGGTGGAGGCCCAGCGGAGGAAGGTTTCCAGCGCTTCATTGCCCCGGAGTGGAGTGCGCGGACGGAAGCGCATCCCCTGCATCACCTGCACGTCTTTTTCGATGAAGCGGGTGAAGAGGAAACGCGCCGCCGCCAGGCGCAGGCGCGCCATCCCCGGCAGGCCGCCACGGCGCGTGGTGAACACGGGCGTCACCTCCACCTCGCCGGCGACGGGGACGAAGGCAAGGAGAAGCGCGCTGCGGGTGCGGCCCAGGTCGCTTTCCACCGTCACCGTGCTGCCCGCCCAGCAGTTGATCTGCACGCGGATGTGATCGCCGGAAAGCCGCTTCATGATGCGGTCGGCCAAGCCCGTTCCCGTCACGCGCGACAGGTAGCGCATCCGCATGCGGCCCGGCTCCGGCACGTCTACCTCGGGGCGCTCGCGCAGGGCGCGGCCGTGCACGGTGCTCAGGTGCTGCTCGTCGAAGCCGTTCGCGGCGGGCGCGTACCAGGCGCAGCGGAGGCGCACGGGGCGGCCGTGCGAGGTCAGCAGCTCGTCGTCCGCGAACGTCTCGAAACCCGGCACCGGGCCCGGCGGCCCGTCCCCCATCCACACCCAGATTCCGCCCAGCCGCTCCGCCACGGCGTACCCCGGCTGCCGCACAGACGCCGGCGCGCGCCCGCCGCCGGCCATCTCGCCGGCCACGCCGTCGCGATCCCACGCCCAGTGGTGCAGCGGGCACTGCAGGTGCTCGCCGGTGACGCAGCCGTTGCCCAGGTGCGCGCCCATGTGCCAGCAGTGCGGGGCCAAGGCGCCCACCGCACCCGATTCGGCGCGGAAGAGCACCACCTCGTCCTCGCCGATGCGCCGCGTCAGCACCCGGCCGCGGGGCAGGGAAGACGAGGGGGCAAGCAGGTACCAGGCGGCGGCGCGCGACGGCGGATCGAAGACGAACGGCGCTTCGGTGGAGGCGGTCATGCAGCGGGGGAGGCGGGGAGATGACTGGCGGTGCCCAGGTGCAGCAGGATGCGCCGGATGAGCATCGGCGCATCGGGCGTGCGAAAATAGTGATCTGCACCCCAGACGGGATAGATCACCCCGCCGTCCACGATGGCGTCGGTGAGCAGCGTACTCCCGTCGTTGGGGCCGAGCGCGGAGAGCTGGCGATGGCGCTTCGCGAGGGCGCCCGAGGTGTGATCCGAAAGCGGGCAGGCGATCACGTTGATCACGTGCACGCCTTCAGGCGCCACGGCGCGCGCGGAGAGCGGCGACCCCGGCGCGTGCCCCAGCTCGCGGATCAGGCGGAAGTCCGCACGATGGCGCGCCAGGAACGCGCGAACCACTATCCGACGCCACCACGGCCCAGCGAAGAACTGGTCCACGAGTGGCGTTCCGTGCACCAGCCCGCAGACGTTGATCCACGCGCGCACCTTCCGCAGCGGCGCCCCGCCTTCTTCGAGCGCTACCCGCACGTCCGCGCCGCCCTTACTGAGCGAAACTAGGATGACGGAGCCGTCCTCCTCCTTCGCCAGCGCCTCGCGAATGATCCGTGCGTTCTCGGTGACGCCGCCGGTGCTGGGCGTGGGGATGCGTTCGGCGCTGATCCCCAGTTCGCGAGCGATGTTCAGCACGGCGGCGCCATCCGCGCCCAACTGCGGGTACTCGCGCCAGAACGCAGCAGGCGCGATCAGCAGCCGCGCCGAGGTCGGCGGAAGCGACGCAGCGGGATCGATGGCATCTACCGCGTCGATGAACGCGCGGTGCGGCTCCGCGTGGCGGATGCGGTCGTACAGCAGCGCCGTCGCGAAATCCACCCCGTGCTCCCGTGTGACCCCCGCCAGCTTACGTGGGGTGAGCGCGGCGTAATCACAGTCCGCGTAGCTGTCGCGTAACCGATCAGTACGTTCCGACTTTGCGCTTCCCGTGGATGTCGACATCGGCGTGTTGTGGGTCAACTGATCCCGGATCGGTGGGTCGAGCGAAAAACCTTGCATTCAGCCCCTGCAGCACCCATATACACGGACGCTCGCGACCCGAGCAATCCCCTGCCGTCCTGCAGGTCCATCGAACGAGAGGCAACGATGAAGTGGCTCATGACCGCCGTGCTCACGCTGTGTGCGACGCCCGTCCTCGCGCAGGCGCCCGCCGCCGCACCGGCTAATCCCGCCGTAAGCTCCGTGCGCTCGATCTACACCGCGGCGCGCGACTACGTGCTCGCCGCCGCCGAGCAGATGCCGGCGGAAGAGTACGGCTTCCGGCCCACGGAGAACGTGCGCACCTTCGGACAGCTGGTCGGCCACGTCGCCAACGCGGAGGGCGCCATCTGCTCCGCAGTACTCGGTGAGCAGCGGCAGAACGCGCAGAACGCGGAGCAGCTCACGGACAAGGCGGCGATCATCGAAGCGCTCCGTGCGGCGAACGCCATCTGCGACCGCGCCTACGCCATCTCCGACGAGGCGGCGCTGCGCACGGTGCGGCTCTTCGGCCAGGAGCGGACGGGCTTGGCGGCACTGGTGATGAACGCCGGGCACGATTTCGAGCACTACGGCAACATCGTCACGTACATGCGCATCAAGGGCATGGTTCCGCCGTCGAGCCAGGGCAACTAGCCGGAGTTCGCGCGATACCGACGCCCCTGCCGATTCCGGTGGGGGCTTGTTCTTGAAATGCTGAGAAGGCGCAGATCGGTGCCGTAGAATACCGTGCAGCTGTCGGCAACTCTAAACGGTTAAACCGCAGCCCCAAGCAGACCGGGAATATCCGCAATTTTCTCTGTCACGCGGTCTGTTGCCGGCAAGCGCGTGGATAGAAAGCGCCTAGCTGTTGCCCGGTCGAGGGCCACCGCTGCGACGTAAGGAGAATAAACCGCGTGCCATTCATCAATGATCGTGTTCCTCTCTGTGCGATATTTGGTGTCTCTTAACCGGGTGACGTTGAGTGTCTGAAATACCTCATAGGCGGGGAAACCACGCAGTCCTCCAGCGCGCTCGACGATGACGTCCGGCGGTAAGGGTACCGGAAGATGAATTCCCGCAGGTGTCTGTCGGATCTGTTGATCACGAATGCGGGCACGTAGCGGCTCAAGCGGCCGTCGTACCGCAGCGGCTTCCGTCTTTATCGTGTCGTAATCTCGAGCGTGGACGTCGGCCTCATCAAGGAGGATGGCACGAAGGTGCGGGTTCTCGCGCATCACTTGGAGAGCGTCCGAAGGAGGAGCATTCTCCAAGGCCAGATAGTTGAGGGCTGCTGCCGGGGTTTCGAAGAAGGCACGCACTTTCGGTGGCTGCGCTCCGAGTGCGCGGGCGAATCCGGCCTCGACTTCGCGGTCGAAGAGCTTTTCTGGCGTTATTGCCCATGCGATTGGTACTGTGTCGAGAAGAGTGCACACGTCGGGAAAGCTCTTGAATCCAGGGTCAGAGAGTTCGACCATGTGCAACACCGAAAACGCCAGTCGAGCGGATCCTTTTTGTAGGAGCTCCAACACGGCCGCACAGGACGTCTCGCCGGGATGGCGAGCCAAGCGCGAGATGTGAAGTGTATCGAGGTAGAGGACTGGGGCAGTCACAACGGTTTTCTCTCTGAAGCGAGCTTCATCCCTGCCGTAAGACATGATACCCGTCCCGCGTCAGCCGGTGCTCCGTGGTGGCGCCGCCGCACCAGCGAATGCGGACGCTTACCACCGTCGGCGCGGCGGCCCCTAGCCCGAAGTGCAGGCGGGTGTCGTGCTGGGAGGAGAAGCCGTTGGCCGCTTGCACCTCGCGCGTTTGGGGGCGCTCGCCGGGGATGAGCACCGTGGCCGTGGAGCCGTAGGCTTCGCGACCGCATCTCTTGCCGTTTCCCACCAGGCGCAGGCCGATCCAGTGCGATGCCTTTGCCTTGGCGGAGGGGGCGTTGCGCAGGAGGGTGGGACCTGCGTGCTGGTTCGCGATCACCACGTCCTGGCGGCCGTCGCCGTCCAGGTCGGCGATGGCGACGCCGCGCGAGTTGTCGCCGGCCGTGAGGCCCACGAGCGGGGCCACGTCCACGAACTGCGGGCGGGCATCGCCACCGCGGTTCAGGTACACGCGGCGCCTTTCGTTGGGATAGGTGCAGCGGCCCCGGATGTCACCCCACATGTCGGCATAGGTGTGCACCTCGCGGCCGGCCTGCATCAGCTTGTGGTTCACGTACCAGTAGTCCGGACACCCTGCGTACCGCTCGTCCAGCCGGTCGTCGACCATGCCGTTGGCCTGCACCACGTCCGGCCAGCCGTCGTTGTTCAGGTCTCCCACCCCCGCGCCCCACCCGAAGCGGTCCTCGTTCAGCGCGCCGCGTCCCGTCGCCTCGTCGCGCAACCGCGGCGTGCCGCGGACGTCCGGTCCGCGGTTCATCCACAGCAGCGACCCCTCGGCCTGCAACTCCTGGTGCACGTTGCTCACGTACACGTCTGGCCAGCCGTTGCGGTCGAAGTCGGTGATGGACGAGTTCATCCCCTTGTACGTATCCATCCCCACGTGTCCGAAAAGGCGCCCGGCCACGCGCCGGAAGCCGCGTCCACCCTGGTTCAGGTACAGGTCGTCGCGCCCGAAGTCGCTGGCCAGGTACAGGTCCGTCCACCCGTCGCCGTTCAGGTCGGCCGTGCCGATAGAGAGCGTCCAGTGCGTCTCCGGCATACCCATCGCCGCCGCGTTCATCTCCTGAAACCGGCCGCCCACGTTGCGCAGAAGCACGTTGCGCCCGCCGTTCCGCGCGTCGTGCCAGCCGTCGTGCATGAAGCGGAACATGCGCCGGTCGCCGTCGAATTCCGGCTGCGGAAGCTCGAAGATATTGAGGCGCGTGGGGTGCTCGTACCCGGGCAGCCACGGATCGAGCACGTTGCCGATCAGCAGGTCCGGGCGCCCGTCGCGATCATAGTCCAGCACGTTGGCGGCGACGGAGATGGTGTACTCCGGCATCCCAGCGGCCACGGATATGTCCTCGAACTCCACGCGGCCGGTTTCCGCCACCCGCGAGCGCAGCAGCCGCGTCCGCCCGAAGGAGACGGGAACCAGCAGGTCCAGCGCGCCGTCCTCGTCGTAGTCGAAGAACAGCCCGTACGAGGCGAAGCCGTGCCTCTCGGGTGCCATCCGCAGCGAGTCCAGCGCGGGGACGGCGACGCGCTCGAAATGGAAGCCGCCACGGTTCAGGTACAGCGCGGCGCGGTCCTCGTCCCTCGCGAGCGGATGGGTGAGGAACAGGTCCGGCAGCCCGTCACCGTTCACGTCGCCCGCGGCCACCGAGGCGCCGACGGACAGGAGCCACTTGGAGATGTGGCGCAGCCGCGGATCCACCAGGTCGTAGCTGCCGCGGTCCATCGTGACGCCCAGCCCGCTCTCCGCCGCGGGCACCTCGCGCAGCACGAACCCTGCGTCGTCCATCACCACGTGCGGGCGGATGACGGTGGCGTACGCCGTCCCGCCGATCGTCACCATCGCCCCCAGCACGCCGACCGTCCGCAGCGTCCCCCGGTCCACCGCCACGCGCAGGTGCGGGAGCGCCCCCATCCGCCACATCTCGCGCAGGTGAAGGAATGCCCAGCGGCTGATCGCGATGGCGAACGCGGCGTAGAAGAAGGTGAAGACGCTCTCCTTCGTATGCAGATACAGATCGACCACGGTGATCCCGAAGGCCAGCGCCACCTGTCCGCGCGCATTGGGTGGCGACGTCTTGGGATCCGTCAGCATGAAGAACGTGAAGAGGAAGAAAGGGGGCGTGGTCATCGTCCCCAGGAACAGCATCTCCGGCGGCAGGTGGTGGCGCATGACGTACGCGCGCAGGGCCGTCTGCAGCGCGTAGAAGAAGAGGAACGACACGATCAGCCACCCGCGGCCCACGCGAAACACGAACAGCGAGAGCGCCGCCGTCACCATGAACGCCGACATCGCCCAGTGGCCGCCCCACTGGTACGCGGGTGCCGTGGTGATCAGCCCGCCCGCGAACAGCAGCGTGGTGGCGACGCCGGCGAGCGAGGGATTGATGGTGTGCTGTCCGCCAAATGTCAGCAGGTACTTGGAGCCGATGGTGATGGCGACCGGGAGCAGCAGCAGGAAGTAGTCGTGCGAGTAGTTCAGGATCAGCGACAGCGAGAGCGCGCTGATGTACGCGCTGAGCGGAAACAGCCACTCGCGGCGGCGCAGGATGCGGTGCAGCACCACGTCCAGCGCGCAGCCGGCGGCGATGGTCAGCAGGATCTGCGCGGGCGAGCGGTTGAAGCCCAGCCACGAAACGCCCATCACCGCGTACAGCGTCAGGATGGCGGCAAAAGGCCACCGCATGTCGCGGCGCGACGGAATGGTGCCGCGCCAGCCTGGCGCCTTCGGGCCGCCGGAGGCGACGCGTAGCGCCGGCACCTGGGCCGGCGGTGCGGCGGGGGTCGAGATGGGGGGCGTCATACCAGGGCCATTTCGAAGCCGGGGCGTCCGGGCGCGAAGCACTCCGCCGGCGGCTCCACGCCCGGCGGAGTGACGACGAACAGGCGGGCCGGCAAATCGGTGAACTGGAACCCGCGGAACGCGGCGTCCAGCGGATCGCCTTCGGGCGCAAAGAACGAGAGCAGCACGTAGCCGCGGCGGCGATGGTCTGCGTAGACGCGGTGTAGCAGCGCGCGCAGCACGGCTGGATCGCCGGACGGCACGGCCTGGTGCGTGGCGTACAGGTAGCGCAGCTCCTGCCCGGGATCGGGCAGGCGGGGGAAACGCAGCAGCCGCGCGGCCAGGTCGTAGCCCATCTTCACGCGACGCATCCCGCCACGGTACGCGGCAACGATGGTGCGCTTGACTGGTGCCGCATCCCACATCGCCACGCATCCGGCGAGCGCGCCGGAGCCGTCCTCCGCCAGGTAGAACGAGTCGATGCGAAGCCCCGGCCACTCGCGCAGGCGCCGCCGCAGCTCCGCCTCCGGCATGGGCTGGCCGAACGGGCGGCGGCGCGCGTCCGCGTCCAGGAACGCGGCGAGCGTGGGGATGTCGATTTCCGTCGCCCTCCGCACTCGAAATGCGCTGCCTTGGCGGAACCGGGGCAGCGCCAGGTGCACGTTGCGGATGCGGAAGTCGCACAGGGGCGTGTAGCGCGGCATCCCGCGCTGCCGCCGGTTCTGCGCCGCGAGCGCGCGGAGGGCGCGTTCGTTCGACGCAATCACCGCCGTCAGCGACGCCGCGCACCCGCGCGACTCCATCGACGCGGTGAGTGTAGGGCCGTAGACGCGGTTCAGCAGGTGGCGCCCCTGTACCGCCGGGGACAGGCGGAGGTCCCCCAGGTAGCCAATCCGATGCTCGACCCCGCCCAGGTAGCCGTCGCGGAAGACGAGCGACGCCATCGCCTCCACGCATCCATCCTCTTCCGCCACCCAGCACTCCCAATCGTCCGACTGCAGGCGGAGCAGGGCGGAGAAGTCCGGGTCGCGGCGGATGGAGAGCGCCAGTTCCGTTTCCATTGGCACGCGCGCGAACAGCTCGCACATCGCCGCGCCATCGTCCTCATTGGCGCGGCGGAGGTGGATGGCGGCGGTGGCCGTATCCGTCACATCCAGAACTCGATGCGGGTGCTGATCGGCTCGGGCGGCGGGCCCTGTTCTCCGGCGGCGGCGTGGTCGCGCAGGGCCTCGATGGCGCGATGGATCTCGTCCGCCGCGGTGCCGCTGAACCGCCGTGCCCCGAAGCGGCGGAGGTTGCCGGTCTGCACCTCCATGATGCGCACATCCTGCTGGATGACGGTGCGCGTGTACGGCGGAAGCAGCCACCGCGCGAGCGGGTTGAAGACGCCGAAGCGGAAGGTGATGGCGGTGTACACCATCGCTCGGTCGGGCGTGATGGGCGTGATCTGCGAGGTGATGACGAAGCCACGCTGGTCGCCCCACATGTAGTCCACGCGGGTGATGTTGGGCATGAAGAAGCGGTCCGTGTGCACCATCGGCTTGCCGTCGGGGTTCAGCAGCCACTTGCTGAAGCCGATGGAGTCGTCCGGCTGAAAGTACTCCACGTGCACCGCGTCCGCCGTGCGCTCGATGGTCGCTTCGGCGCGCTTGACGTTCGCCGCCTTGCGGAACCAGCCGGAGTGCACGAACGCCGTGTGCGGCACGTCCATGAAGTTCTCCACCAGGTCCGTGACGTCCCCCTCGAACGGCGTCAGCATCACGTACGAGCGCCACCCCGGCTCGTCCGCGTGCGGAAAGCGGAAGGGCTCCTTTTCCGCCGCGCGCTCCGGCGTTCCCAGGTACACCCACACGAAGCCGTCCTGCTCGCGGACGGGAAAGCGCTCCAGCCGCCGCCCCTCCCGCGGCCGCACCTCGGGGCTCTCGGAGGGAATGATCACCAGCTCGCCCTCGGCGTTGTACGTCCACCCGTGGTAGGGGCAACCGATGCACCCGTCGAACAGGTCGCCCTTGCTGAGCGCGGCGTTGCGATGCAGGCAGCGGTCGATGAGCGCCGTCGCCCGGCCGTCCCCGCCGCGGAAGAGCACGATCGGCTCCTCCATGATAGTGGCCGCGTACGGCTTCTTCGCCGTCACCTGCTTGGAGAGGGCGGCGATGTACCAGTTCTCGTGCAGCGTCCCGCAACGGAACCGCATGATGGGGCGCGACTCGCACGCATCGGTCGGGCGCTCGCTCGGGCACCCGGTGATGGCGGGAACGGAGATGGAGGTCTGAACCTGCATGGGACTGCCTGGATGTGGGTTCCGGATCTTCAGCGGATCACCGACTTGTTGTGCCCGAGCTGCGGGATTAGCTTACCTGTACGTGAACCTGTACACCTTGGAGGCCGGGATGATTCAGCCGAACAAGAACGAAGTCCTGCCCATCACCGCCGCACGCAGCCGGCTATTCGATCTGGTCGAGGAGGTGCTGACCGGTCGCCGGTCCAGGGTTGAACTCTCGCACCGCAGCTACGACGAACACGTGGTGCTGGTTCGCAAACGCGAAATCGAGGGGCTCCAGGCCGACCTAGACGCGCTTCGTGCACGCGTAGGCGTTGAGCCCCGGCCGCTCCGGGGATACGCGACGTTGCACGCGGATCCCGAAGTGTTTCTCGCTCGGGACCGAGCGGAGCAGGCGGAACTGGCACGGGCGAAGCTCGACTCCATTCTCGGTGGCCACAGCGACGAGGCGTAATGGCCACTCCGGAGATCGCAGTCGCGGATACGCATGCGTTGCTTTGGTGGCTCTCTGACCAGCGCCACCAACTCGGGCGGCAAGCCCAAGCGTTCTTCGATCAGGTGGATAGCGCCCGAGCTGTCGTCTGCGTTTCCACGATGTCTCTGGTCGAAATCGATGAAGCTGTTACCAGGCGCCGCATTAGCTTCCCTGAGCCATTCCCTGGTTTCGTGCGTCGGCTCGAGGCGACCCCGTCGCGATACCAACTGGTGAGCCTCACCCCCGAAATTGTCCTTCACGCGCACGAACTCTTCCAGATTCCCGAGCGCGGCGATCGCCTGATCGCAGCCACGGCCGCGGCCCTCGGTTATCCACTCATCACCCGCGATCCGGAAATCGCGCGGGTGATCGGCGCCGACCACCTCTGGTAGGCCCTGCGCATCGCTTCTATCGAAGCCGTACCATGTCGCGCATCACGAGCATCAGCCGGGCGTAGGCCGCCACGTCCACCGCGGCCGTGAGCGCGTTGATGCGGCGGAACTGTGGTTCGTTGGAGGCGAAGTAGATGCCGTCCTCCCCCTTCGTCCTGCCGTCGATCGCCAGGTGGAAGAGAGACGCGAACGCCATCTCGAACAGCAGCGTCGCGCGGATCGCATCCAGGTGCCGCCGTGCGACCCCATCCGCCGCTCCCCCGCGACCGCCCCGCCGCAGCGCCACCGTGATCAGCGCCAGATCGAGCGCGTCGTGCCCGACGCCGTACGCCACTCGCCACGAGTGCGTGCGATAGAGGAGCCACATCTCCGCCGATCCACGCGCCACGAAGCTCATCAGGTGCGCCTGCAGCGCCGCCCGCGCGCCCGGCGACAGGTCGTCGCGCCGCAGCAGCGCGCCCGGGATCACGAACCAGGAGATCAGCGTGTAGTTCAGCCAGAGCGTCTTCGGGAGTGAGATGGGCCCGCCCACCCGGTCGCCCCGGTTCTGCTTGCGCGCAAAGGCGAACACCGCCCCCGTCACCCCACCCGCCACCCACACCCAGGCCGGAATCCTCCGCAGCATGCTCATCCCGCGGCCGGCGCTCCCCCGGCCGCGGCGGCGGGCGTGGTGAGGCCGATGGGCCGGTCGTCCATCCGCGCGGAGGCGCGCACGAAGCGCGCGACGAAGCCCAGGTACGAGCGCCCGCCGACCGCGCGCGGCATCCGGTGCCACACCAGTTGGTGCACGCGCTTCAGGTTGTAGCTGGGCACCTCGGGAAACAGGTGGTGCTCCAGGTGGTAGTTCTCGTTGCGCAGAAAGAACGCGACCACGGGGTGCGCCTGGATGGAGCGGCTGGCCAGGAATGGGTCGGCGGCGTCGGTGATGCCGTGCGCCGCCAGCGAGCGGACGTTCACCATCAGCCCCGCCGGGATGATCGGGAGCAGCCACGCGTGGACGAGCACCTGCGCCGGGACGATCCACGCCAGGAAGGCGTAGACCACGCCCAGCACCGCGTACTCCTGCACGATGCGGCGGCGGTCGCGCGGCGTGCCCTTCCGGTAGGCCACCACGGGAATCGCCAGGATGTAGACGAACGCGCCCAGGAACAGCCGCACGTAGTGCATCGTCCAGACGACGCGCGGATTGCCGCTGTAGTTGCGATAGTCGTCGGGGTCCCGCGGGTCGCCCAGGTAGATGTGGTGCCGCTCGTGCAGCACCTGGTACGCGCTGAACGAGATCAGCGACGCGCTGCCCAGCGCCACCGACGCCCAGCGGTTCAGCTGGCGCCCGCGGAAGAGCGAGTGGTGGATGCCGTCGTGCAGCAGCAGGAGGCAGACGTGGATGGTGAGCGCCGCGAGCAGCGTCCCCGCCGCCCGCAACGCCCAGTGCGCCGCGGACGGCGGCAGCGCCAACCCCCACATCACCAGCGCCCCGCCGGCCATCCACAGTGCGCCGAACGTAGCCAGCTCGCCCAGCCGCTTGCGCGCGTCCGGCTGCCGAAGCGCCGCGATCTGCGCCTCGACGCCCGCCGAGATCTTCGCCCGCGCCGCGGCGGTGGCGCGCGCAGCCTGGTTGGGGCCGTGGTCCACCTCTCCGCGGATCGCGGCGCGCTCCGACGCCAGCTCTTCTCGATCCATCGTGACGTTCACGGAAAGAACCACGCGAGCAGCCCCGCCTGGGCGACGAGGGCGGCGGCGCTCAGCCCGTTGCGCGCCGGCGCCACCCCAAACGCCGCGCGCAGCGTTCCCGCCGATGCCAGCCGCGAGGCCGCGCGCACGCTCTGCAGGAGAATGGCGGCCGCGATCACGGAGCGATGGCCGGCCGGATCCATCGCCGCGCGCGCCAGCAGAAAGCCGAACGCGAGCGCATACAGCCCCAGCATGCGCAGCGCGTAGCTGAAGCGCTGGCCGGAGTCCTCCATCTCGATGCCGTACAGCCCGCGAGCCAGCCCCGCCGCCCCGCGCTGAAAGAAGATCGACACCAGTCCCATCGACAGGTGGTACACCGCCAGAAGCGCCAACACCGCGCGCAAAACCATCTCGCCCCCGCTCATCCTGGTCCCTTTTCTGAGGCTGCTAGGCCGGCCGCCGGCGCGAACACCTCGGCCCATTCCGTCCCCGCGTCCAGCGCCGGGGGCTTGATGGAGCCCGCCCGCTGCCCGCGCGCGGTGCACACCCGCTCGTACGCGCGCTCGCCATCCGTGACGGCGACGGGTTCGATGGCGCCCAGCTGACCCAGCTGCCGGCAGAGGCCGTAGTGGTGCGCATCCAGCAGAATCCGCTCGACGGCCCGGGCGAGCGCGCGAACGTGCGGCGCGGGCGCCTCGGCGTACAGGCGGTAGCGCGGCGGCTCGCCCCAGGCTGGCGCGAGCAGCGCGAATGGCGGATGGACGCCCGTTTCCGCCACCGCGCGCGCCAGCACCTGCTCCACCAGTTCCGGTGTCAGCTTCTCCCCGGCCAGGTCGCTCGCCCGGTCCGCCCGGCCGACGAAGCGCAGCGTGGGCGTGCGCTCTAGCCGCCCCTCGACGCGCACCCGATCCTTCAGCCGGTAGCGATACAGCCCGCCACCCGTGGTCAGCACCACCTCGTACGTAGCGCCGGGCTCCAGTTCGTGCACGCCGGCCGCGGCGGACGCGTCCCCCTCCGGCAGGAACTCCAGGTAGTGCGACGTTACCGCTGCCACGGGCGCCTCGGTGTGGAACAGGGGGATGGAGACGACGCCCTCCGTCGCGAGCAATCCCTTACCCTGCACCTCGACGCGCGGAAAGCGCCGTGTCATGCCCTCCAGCGCCCGCCGCGCGTGCCCGTCGGCCCAGCAGGAGATCAGCGCCAGCCGCGGCCACACTTCGCCCAGGTCCTCCGACGCGCGTGGCCCGAAGCGGCTTCGGAGATGGCGGGCGAGGTCCGGCCGTGCGGGGAGCGCCCGCTCCAACTCGCCGCGCAGTTCCGGGGCGAGCGCGGCCGGAAGGCGGCCGCTCTCCATCGACGCGAGGACGTCTTCCCAGGCCTCGTCCAGCGCCCCGGCCAGGAGCGTGAGGAACGTCGGGCTCCACACGGAGATCATCGCCAGGTCAGGCATGGCGAGCAGCGCGCGCAGCGTCACGCGCCGACAGGCGGCCAGGTCGGCGATGCGCGAGACGGCGCGCGGCACGCCCAGCGTGCGGTCCAGCAGCGCTCGCGCGACAGGCGGAAAGTAGTCGCTGTCGTGCTCCATCCCCACGGGAATTCCACCGTCCGTCCGCGCACGCCGCCGCGCCGGAGGCGACACGGCCCAGTACGCACGGCCGCCGCGCAGGGCGGGGCGGCTCCGCAGCAGGTCGGCAATCCACGGAAGGGTCGCCGCGGAGAACTCCGCCAGCAGCGGCGCGGTGTAGGGAATCTCCTTCGACAGCCCGGACGTGCCGCCGCTAGGCTCCACGAATCGCACCGGCGCTCGTGTCAATTCATCCGGCTGACCGTCGCACGCGCGGCGGATCCATGGCTCCAGCCCGGCGAAGTCGCGGACAGGCACCCGAGCGCGGAAGCTGACGGCATCGCGGATCTCCCCGAACCCGTGCTCGCGCCCGAACGCCGTGTCGCGGTTCTCGCGGACGATGCGCGCGAGGATGGCCGCCTGCGCCGCCGCGGGATCGCGCAGCGCCCGCGCGAAGCGCAGGGACGCGGGTGCGGCGGCGGCCCGGTACAGCGCGCCGGCGACGCGGGGCCCCAGGCTCACCGCACCCCCCGGCCGAAGATCCGCGCCCCGCCGATGCGGCCCGCAACGCGCGCCAGGTCGCGCAGCCGCACCTCCGCCAGGCAGGCCAGCTCCTCGCCGTCCGCGTGCCCGGGATTCCGCTCGACGAAATAGCGGACGTGCGGGTTGGCGAGCACCGACGCGTCCACCGGGGCCACGCCTTCGCGGACGCGCTCGTGCGGTGTCGCGTAGCGGATGACACCCGCCGCCGCATCGTACTCCGCGCCGAACCGCTCCGCCGCCACCACGTCCAGCGCGGTCCGAAGCTCGGGCGCCGCGGGTGTGTCGTATCGCGGCACGGCGCGGGGAAAGGCGTTGGCCATCAGCAGGTACGTCCGCCATCCCTTGGAGATCAGGAACCAGTAGAGCGGCCGGCCGGGATGACCGAGCTTGAGGCGGAAGAGCAGGCTGGCAAAGGCGCTCTGCAGGATCTTCTGCCCCCAGCAGGAGCGGTCGATCACGGTGTCGCCGCTGAAGACGACCATCGCCTCCCGCGCGCCGATGCGAACGGGCCGGTACAGCACGGTCGAAAACCCCTGCAGCGCTCCCGTGGCCCGGTCGCGAAGCAGGATCACCCGCTGCTTGCCGGCTAGGTCGCGCTCGAAGCGCTCCTGGTCGGCGCCCTCGTAGTGGGCGCGGAACAGGGCGAAGGCGGCGCTGCGCGTGGCGGCGTTCAGCTCGTGCGGAGCGACGACGGTGGCGCGGAGCCGTGCGGGTGGACCGGTGCGCGCGCCCGTGGTAGCGGGGCGCTCCGCGAGCGCGGGGGCGAGCGGCATGGTACAGCTGGGGGTGGGAGGAACCGCGGGCGGGGCAGACGAAGTGTACTCGTACGGCGTTACGTCTGTTCCGGAATATGGGCGCGAATGTGGATGGGCGGAAGTGCGGAGGGCGATCCCCGGCCCCTCGCGGCACGACACTGCTGTGCGAAGAGGGGAGAACTCGGATCGCGGAGGATTGGGTCCGGTGCGTGGGCCGGCGCCCCCCACCCCCAGCCCTTCCCCCGCAAACTGCGCGGGGGAAGGGAGCCAGTGCCGTGTGCATCCAGCGTTGCCGGTGCGGGGGCGGGCACCGCTGGCGGAGTCTGTTGCGTCTGGGTTGGTCCGGCGCATAGCGCGCCTGCCCTCTCCCCCGGCCCCTCTCCCGCAAGCGGGAGAGGGGAGAATTCGACGGCGCTTCGGCCAGTGCGCCGCGCATGCTGTCATCCCGACGGAGCGGCCACGCCGAACCGGCCCTGGCGACGTAGACCGCAGCGACCGAGGGATCCGCCACACACTTCGCCAAACGGCTGCCGACCTTGGAATGAGCCGGTTCGCTGTTTTTCCAGGCGTGAACGCGGATGCGCGCACGCGCGAACGGCAACGGGGCAATGACGTGTCTGCCGTTCCGGCGCAGGGCTGCGGGGTGTGTGGCGGATTCCTCAGTCGCTGCCATCGACAATGTTCGGGCAGGGCTCTCCGAGGTCGCTCCATCGGAATGACAGATGCGCTTCGGCAGGTGCGTGTGTTCACCCGCCCAGCAGGGCCGGGGCGCGTACTTTCGTACCTGCCACCAAAGGACTTACCTTTCCCGCATGCCGGCCGCGACGAAACGACTGCTCTGGGTAGACGACGAGATCGACCTTCTGCGTCCGCACCTGCTGCTGATGCAGGGGCGGGGCTATCACGTCGATGCCGCCTCCAACGGCGACGACGCCATCGAGCTGGTGCGCGGGCGGGGGTACGACCTGATCCTGCTCGACGAGCAGATGCCCGGCCGCACCGGGATGGAGGTGCTGGACGAAATCCGCCGGATCGACCCGCGCGTGCCCGTGGTGATGGTCACCAAGAGCGAGGAAGACCGCACCATGACCGAGGCCATCGGCCGGCGGGTGGCGGACTACTTGGTGAAGCCCACGTCGCCGCGGCAGGTGCTGTCCGTCGTCACCCGGCTGCTGGAAGGCGGCCAGCTTCAGCAGCAGGTGACCGCGCGCGAGTTCACGCAGCGGTTCCGCGACCTGATGGGCGAGCGCAACGCCTACCGCGGGTGGCGGCAGTGGCGCGACACCTACTCCGAGCTGGTGGACTGGGAGCTGCGCCTGCGCGGTGCCGGCGAAACGGGGCTGCTGGCGTCACTGGAGACGCTGCTGGACGACTTTCGCCGCGAGTTCTGCAAGTTCGTCTGCGACGACTACGGCCACTGGACGTCAGGTGACGAGGACCGGCCCCCGCTCTCCGTGGACATCGTTCCCGAGTACCTGGCACCGCTGCTGGGGCCCGACCGCTCGGCGCTGTTCATCATCATCGACTGCCTGCGCCTGGACCAGTGGCGCACGCTGGTGCCCCTGCTGGAGCCGCTGGCCCAGGTAGAAGAGGCGCTGTACTACTCCATCCTTCCCACCGCCACGCCCTTCTCGCGCAACGCCATCTTTTCGGGGCTGTACCCCGACGGCCTGGCCGAGCGCATGCCCGGGTGGTGGGGGCGCGAGGGCGAAGGCAGCCTGAACAACCTGGAAGCCGAGCTGTTCCGCGAGCACGTGCACCGCGTGGCGGGAAAGCGCGTGCCCGTACACTACGAAAAGGTGTTCGACGCGGGTGACGGCGAGCAGATGCTGAAGCGGCTGCCGGGCTACCTGTCGCAGCCGGGGGTGACGGCGCTGGTGTTCAACTTCGTCGACATGCTCACGCACGGCCGCTCGGAGTCGTCGGTGCTGCTGGAGGTGGCGCGCGACAAGGAGGCCCTGCGCGCGCTCACCCGCCAGTGGTTCGAGCGGTCCGAGGCGCTCACCGCCATCCGCGAGGCGCTGCGCCACCGCGTGCCGGTGCTGGTGACCACGGACCACGGCTCCATCCACTGCCACCGCCCCGCGACGGTGTTCGCCAAGCGCGACACCACCGCCAACCTGCGCTACAAGTTCGGCGACGACCTGCGCGCCGAGGACTCGTCGCTCGCGTTCTCCACCAGCGAAGAAAAGGTGCTGCGCTTTCCCGCCGGGCGCGCGGCCACCAACTACCTGATCGCGCTGGAAGACGTGTTCTTCGTGTATCCCACCAAGCTGCGCCAGTACCAGGCGCGCTACCGCGGCAGCTTTCTTCACGGGGGCATCAGCCCGGAAGAGATGATCCTGCCGGTGGCCCTGCTGACGCCGCGATGAAGCTGTACCTGCGCATCCTGCGCTACCTTCGCCCCCACTGGGGGCTGCTGGCGCTTTCGGTGCTGGCGATGACGCTTCACGCCGCGCTGGATGCGTTCAGCCTCAGCCTGCTCTCGCCCTTTTTGGCCGTGCTGTTCAGTGGGGGCGAGTTCGGCCCGGGGGGCGCGTCGGAGATGTTCGGTGGCGGGGCGGGGCGGGTGGTCGACTCGGTGATGTCGATGGTGATCGGCACCGGGGCCGACCAGCGCACCCCCATGCAGGCGCTGTACGTGGTGGTCGCGGTGATCTTCGTGGCGCTGCTGCTGAAGAACCTGGCCCTGTACGCGCAGAACTACACGACGGCGCTGGTGGAAGGGCTGGTGACGCGCGACCTGCGCAACGACATCTACGCGCACCTGCTGCGGCTGGGGTTTCCCTTCTTCCAGCGGACGCGCGCGGGGCAGATCATCAGCCGGGTGACGGGCGACGTCGACCAGATGCGCAGCCTGGTGACGAACAACCTGATCAAGGCCGTCTCGTCGGTCATCCAGGCGATCGCGCTCATCACCTTCCTGGTGATCATCTCGTGGCGGCTGACGCTGGTGGCGCTGGTCGCCATCCCGCCGATGGTGCTGCTGTGGACGCGCTTCCGCAAACGCCTTCGCAAGGGCGTGCTGCGCGTGCTGAACGCGGTGGGCGAGGTGGCGGGGCAGCTGCAGGAGACGGTTGCGGGGATGCGGCTGGTGAAGGCAAGCGGCGCCGAACGGTGGGAAGAGCGCCGCTTTCGCGCGCTGACGCAGAGCCAGTACAAGGCGTTCGCGCGCAACGAACGGTGGCGCAAGTTCTTTTCGCCCGCCACGGAGGTGGTGACTGCGGCGTCCATCATGGTGCTGGTGGTCTACGGCAGCCACCTGGTGCTGGTGGAGCGGTCGATGGGTGCCAACGCGTTCCTCACGGCGCTGCTGGTGGCGGCGCGGCTGATGACGCCGCTCAAGGCCGTGGCGCAGTACCCGTCCGTCGTGCAGCCGGGACTGGCGGCGGCGGAGCGCGCGATGGAGCTGCTGGATGCGCCCGTGGAGGTGATGGACCAGCCGGGCGCGCGTTCGCTGACGGCTTTCGAGCGCGAGTTGCGCTTTGAGGCCGTCTCGTTCGAGTACGCCCCCGGCTCGCCCGTGCTGCGCGGCATCGACTTCGTCGTCCGCCCTGGCGAGGTGGTGGCGCTCGTCGGGCCCAGCGGCGCTGGCAAGAGCACGCTGGCCGACCTGGTGCCGCGCTTCTACGATCCCACGCACGGGCGGGTGACCCTGGATGGTGTGGACATCCGCGAGCTGAAGCTCCAGGACGTGCGCGCGCTGCTGGGCATCGTCACGCAGGAGACCATCCTGTTTCACGACACGGTGCGCGCCAACATCGCCTACGGGATGGACGCCGCCACCCAGGACGACATCGAGTCGGCGGCGCGGGCGGCCAACGCGCACGAGTTCATCGCGCTCCTTCCGCAGGGGTACGACACGGTGCTGGGCGAGCGCGGGACGCGGCTTTCGGGCGGGCAGCGGCAGCGGATCGCCATCGCGCGCGCGCTGCTGCGCAACCCGCCGATCCTGATCCTGGACGAGGCCACGAGCGCGCTGGACACGGAGAGCGAGCGCCTCGTCCAGCAGGCGGTGGAGGAGCTGATGGCGCACCGCACCGTGCTGGTGATCGCGCACCGCCTGTCGACCATCCGCCGGGCCACGCAGATCCTGGTGCTGGACGGAGGCGAGATCGTGGAGCGAGGCACGCACGACGAGCTGCTGGCGCACGGCGGCACCTACCGCCGCCTGTACGACATGCAGTTCGGGATGCAGCCCCCCGGCGCGCTCGAAGCAGCCGAGCCCGGCGCCGGTCGCGTGGACGCGGACGATGGCGTCGAAAGCGCCCCGGCGGACATCCCCGACGATGCCCAGTCGATCACGGGCGCGGGGGACCGGGCGGCGTAGGGAGCGAAGCCCTCGGCGCCGCTGGGGCGACTGAAGTCGCGGCAACAAAGGCCCGAAGTCCGCCTTCGCGGACTGCACGCGTGGTCGAGTGCGTCTCGGCAGCGCATTTCAGGTCTCCCCCTCCCCTGCGCAGCGGGGAATGGGGGCCGGGGATGGGGGCCGGGGGGGAGGGGGCCTCCCGCAGCATGAGCCATCGCCGGCCGAACCTCGTGAGAAGTGCTCCTCTCTCCCGCGTAGTTTGCGGGGGAGAGGCCGGGAGAGGGGGGCACCCGTGGCATGCGCCGGCCTGGCCTCTGCGCGACCGAAGTTCTCCCCTGTCCCGGCGCAGTTTGCCGGGGGAGGGGCCGGGGGAGGGGCCCTCCCCTGCAGGTGACTGACCTTTCAAGCTGACGGATCGATGCAAGTACCCCTGCTGGACCTTACGCTTCAGTATCGCGGGATCGCCACGGAGGTGATGCCGGAGCTTCACACGATCATCGAGGAGCAGCGCTTCATCCTGGGTCCAGTGGTGGACCGCTTCGAGCGCGAGATGGAGGCGTACCTGGGCGTGCGCCACGCCGTCGGCTGCGCGAGCGGGACGGACGCCATCCTGCTGGCCCTGCGCGCCTTCGACTGCGGCCGCGACGACGAGGTGATCACGTCGCCGTTCACCTTTTTCGCCACCGCGGGCGCCATCCACAACGTCGGCGCGCGGCCGGTGTTCGCCGACATCCTGCCAGGCACCTTCAATCTGGACCCCGCCGCCGCCGAGGCCGCGGTCACGGAGCGCACCCGGGTGGTGATGCCGGTGCACCTGTTCGGGCAGATGGCCGACATGCCCGCCTTCCGCGCCCTCGCCGACCGGCACGGCGTGTCGCTGCTGGAAGACGCGGCGCAGGCGATCGGGGCGCGGCAGCGGGTGGGCGGCGCGTGGATCACTACGGGCACGCTGGGCGACGCGTGCGCCTTCTCGTTCTTTCCCACCAAGAACCTGGGCGCATTCGGCGACGCGGGGATGACGGTGGCGAGCGACGACGGCACCGCCGAGCGGCTGCGGAAGCTGCGGGTGCACGGCGGGCGGCAGATGTACCACCACGAGGAAGTGGGATACAACTCCCGCCTCGACTCGCTCCAGGCCGCCGTGCTCTCGGCCAAGCTGCCTCACCTGAAGGGCTGGAGCGACGCGCGCCGCCGCAACGCCGCCTTCTACGACCAGGCGCTGGCGGGAATCGGCGGGATCCAGACCCCCGTCGTGGGCGAGGACCACGAGTCCATCTACAACCAGTACACCCTCCGCGTCCGCGATGGCCGGCGCGACGCGCTGGCCGACTTCCTCCGCGAGCGCGGTGTCGGCAGTGGCGTGTACTATCCGGTGCCGCTGCACCTGCAAGAGTGCTTCGCCTACCTGGGATACCGCGAAGGGCAGTTCCCCGAGTCGGAGCGCGCCTGCCGCGAGGTGCTGTCGCTCCCGGTCTTTCCGGAGCTCACGCAGGCGCAGCTGGAGTACGTGGCGGAATCGGTGCGTGCTTTCTTTGGAGAATAAGAAAGTGCGTGAGTGCGTTAGTGCGCTAGTGCGTGAGTGGATGTCGAGCGCGCCGCTGGGCCGGGTGCGCGTTGGCCACTTCCGCACTCACGCACCCCGCACTCACGCACTGTAGTTCCCTCCATGTACGTCATCGCGCACAACGCGTCGGCCGTGCTGGGCGGCGGCGAGATCTGGACGGCGTTGCTGCTCGCCGGCCTGCGGGACCGCGGCCACCGTGTGCTCATGCTCTGCCGGAACGACGAACTGGCCGCTCGCATCGGCGCATACGGAATCCCCACGGGCGTACAGCCCATCGGGGGTGACGTGATGCTGCCGGACGCGCTGCGCCTCGCGGCGCGCCTTCGCCGGGAGCGGCCGGATGCCGTCCTGCTGACGACCTTCAAGAAGCTGCTGCTCGCCGGCATGGCCACGCGCATTGCCGGGGTGCCCTTCGTGGTCCAGCGGATCGGCCTGGAAGGCGACACGCCGGCCCGCTCGGCCCGGTATCGCTTTGCGCTGCGCCGGTTCGTTCATCGAGTAGCGCTGAACGCACACGGCATGCGACGCGGTTTCCTGGCCGGCGATCCGCGCCTGGACCCGTCCCGCGTGATCACCTTGCTCGACGGGGTGCGCGCGCCGGTCCGGCAGGCACCCGCCGGAACGGTGCGCCGGGAGCTCGGAATTCCCGCGGAGGCCGTGGTCGTGGGAGCCGTCGGCAGGCTGGCGTCGCAGAAGCGCTTCGACCGGCTGCTGCGCGCGCTGGCTGGCGTTCCACAGCCCGTCCACTGCGTAATCGCGGGTGCGGGGCCACAGCGGGCGCGGCTGGAAGCGCTGGCGCGTGAGCTGGGGATGCGGGATCGGCTTCACCTTCTCGGGTTTCGTGCCGACGTGGGTGACGTGCTCGATGCGCTGGACCTGTTCGTCGTCTCGTCCGACCGCGAGGGGCTGGCGAACGCCATGCTCGAGGCGATGGCGTTCGGCCTTCCCGTCGTCAGCACCGAGGTCAGCGGCGCACGGGAGGCGCTGGAGCCGGACGCGGGCGAGCCCCGCCCCGGCATCGTCGTGCCGGTGGAGGAGGATGCGCTGCGCGACGCCCTCGCCGAGCTGGTGCGCGACGGGGATGCGAGACGCGCGATGGGCGTTGCGGCGCGGAAGCGGGCGGAGCGGCTGTTCGGGTGGGAGCGGTTCCTGGACGATTGGGAGCGGCTGCTGGCCAGCGGTGGCGGATGAGGGTTGCCATCCACGTGGACGGCCCCATCATCCGCGGCAACGAGCGGCAGGTGATCGCCATCGCCGCCGGGCTGCGCGACCGCGGCCACCACGTCGCCGTCTCCTGCCGCAAGGGCGGTCCGGTGATGGCCGAGCTGCAGGCGCTCGGCATTGCGGCCACAGGCATCCGCCCCGGCGGCGACACCGACCCGGTGAACGCGCTGTGGTTCGCCGCGTGGCTGCGCCGCGGACGCTTCGATGCAGTCCTGCTCACCTCGTGGAAGCGGGCGTTCATCTCCGGCTGGGCCGCACGCGTGGCCCGGGTGCCGCGGGTAGTGTTCCGCATCGGCGGCATCCAGCCGATCGGCGAGAAGCGCGGAAGCCTGGAGCGGTACGCGTTGCGGCACTGGTACCACGCCATCGTCACCAACAGCCTGCGCGTCGCGAATCACGTGACGGCGGCGCTGCCAGACCTGGCGGATCGTGTATCCCTGGTGCCCAACGGCATCGACATCGTTCCCGTTTCGCCGGTCCCGCTCCGTGACGGGTTGGGGGTGCCGGATGATGCTGTGCTCGCCGTGGCGATCGGCGGGATGGAGCCCAACAAGGGCTTCGACCTGCTGATCGATGCCGCTGCGATGCTGGACGGCGGCGTCCACGTCGTCCTTGTCGGCGGCGGCACAGCCGAGGCGCGCGCGGCGATGGAGGAGCGCGCCCGGCGGCTGGGGGTGAGCGCCCGGGTGCACTTCCTGGGGCACCGGAGTGATGCGCGCGCGGTGGCGGCTGCGTGCGACGTGTTCGTGATGCCCAGCCGGTCCGAGGGCTTCGGCCTGGTGATGCTCGAAGCCATGGCGGCCGGCGTGCCCGTCGTTGCGGCGGACGTGGGTGGCGCCCCGGACGCGCTTGCGCCGCGCATGGGCCGCTCGACCGCGGGATGGATCGTGCAGGCGAACGACGCGGAAGCGATCGCGGCTGGCCTGCGCGAGGTGGTGGACGCCATCCGGTCCGGCTCGCCCGTCGTGGCGGATCGCGTGCGAGAGGCGACTTGGCGTGCCGCCCACTGGTTCAGCATGGACGCGATGGTCAGCGGCTACGAAGCCGCGCTCGCGCCGAAGGGCCCGGAGGACGAGTGAGCGATTTCCTCTTCTGCTCGCGTCCGCGTCCACCGGGCGAACTGAACGCCGTTCTCCACCGCTGGCTCGGCCCGGTCACCGCCGCCGTGGACGAGTACGCCGGCGCCTGGGGCACACTGGCCGTCGTCCGCGCGCCGCACGACCCGCCACCGGTCGTGCAGGACGATCGGGGCATTACGGTGCTGATCGGCGAGCCCTTCGCAGATCTTCCTCCGCTGCCGAAAGGCCCGGCCGTGGACGCCGCGCGCAGGCAGGTGCTGCACGAGCGGCTCCTGGCGGGTGGCGACGACAGATGGGAGGACCTGCTGGACGGACCGTTCGCCGCGCTGGCGTTCGACGCGTCCGGCACCAGCGGGTCAGTGGTGACGGACCTCTTCGCCTGGATCACGGTCTTCCAGGCGGATTCGCGGCACGGCGGCGTCGTGGCCGGCACCCACACCGACGCGGTGGCGCAGGCGGCGGGAGTGCTGGGCGAGATCGACCCCGTTTCCGCGGTGGAATTCATGGGCTACTACGCCATCACCTATCCGCGGACGCTGTATCCCGCCGTTCGACAGGCGCGTCCCGGTTGCGTGCACCGGTTTTCGACGGATGGATGGACGGGCGAGCACGTGTACTGGCGTCCCGTGGAGCAGACCGCGTTCGGCTCGCTGGACGAGGCGGCCGGCGCGCTACGGTCGGCGCTGGTGGACGACCTCGCGCTCGCCGTCCACGGCCAATCGGACGTAGGACTGCTGCTGAGCGGCGGGGAAGACGCGCGGGCCGTGCTCGGCGCGATCCCGCGTGGCGTCCCGGTACGCGGCTTCATCTACGCGGAAGCAGAGCGGCGCGAGGTGCGCGCGGCCCGCCGCGTGGCCCGCGCCTACGGCGTGCCGCTCACCTTTGCTGCGCGCCCGCCGGGGCACGACCTGCTGCACATGGAGACGGTAGCCGCCATGATCGGCACGCAGAACGAGTTCGTGGACGTGCATGGCTACGGCCTTCACGCCACCCTCGGGCTCGACCGCCTTCCCGTGGTGCTGGGCGGCTTCTCGTCCGACGCCCTCCTCAAGGCCGACAATGTGCCGCCCAAGGCATCGAAGCGCGTGCGGCGCGGCGGCCAAGCCGGGTTCCGTACGCTGCGCCCGCCCGCGCTCCCCGGCGTCCGCCCCGAACTGCTGGCTGAGGCGATGGCCCGGCGCGACGCCTACCGCCGCTCGCTCACGGAGCTGCGGCCGGAGTCGGCGGACGAATGGTCGTTCATCTACCCGTTCAGCATGCGGAAGTACGCGGCCAATCTGCATGGCAACCGGCGGCTGTGGCGCAGCCACGAGCCGTACATGAGCAACCCGGTCGCGCGCATCGCCGCCTCGGTGCCGCAGTCGTGGAAGGTGGGCCGGCAGCTGTTCTACCGCGCCATGCGCCCGCTGCTGGCCCGCTCCTGGTACGTGCCGCACACCCGCAACCGCCTGCCGTACTTTCCGCCAGTGCTCAATGCGGCGGTGAGGCCGCTGCTAGGTGCCGCGCGCGGCCTGCGGGCTCTGGCCACGGGAGAGCTGCGGGCCAACCAGGAGTCATGGCCCGTCTGGGCCGAACTCGTGCAGACGGGGTGGATGAACGACGCTGAGGCCCGGCACCCCGCCGCCGAGTCGCCGATCGCCGCCGTGTTCGCGCCGGGCCCGGATGCCGCCGCCGTGCGGACGGGGTGGCCACCGCTCAGCCGCCTCGCGCTGCTGCAACTCGCGTATCTGACCCGCCGATGAAGAACGACGTGAACGACGCCGCGCCGGCCCCCCGCCCGGGGAAGAAGCCCCGCTTCGCGCATCGCCTGGAGTTCGGGCTCACGCGCAGCCTGGAAGCGGCCGTAAGCTCGCTCTCCGAGGGTGCAGCGGACGACTTCGGCGCGGGGCTGGGACGGATGGCGCACAGGCTGAAGCTGCGGCGGGACGTGGTGGAATCCAACCTCCGGCTCGCCTATCCGGCCGCCGATCCTGCGTGGGTGCAGGCCACGGCGCGGGCCTCGTACGAGCACCTGGGGCGCGAGGCGGCGGCCATGCTGCGCCTCGCCCGGCTGGACCGGCAGGCGGTGATCGACCGCACCGACGTCACGGACGACTGGCCCAAGCTGGAGGCCGCGCTCGCTGGCGGAAAGGGCCTGCTGCTGGTGACGGGCCACTACGGAAACTGGGAGCTTGCCGCCGCGGCCGTGGCGGCTCGCGGCATCCCCATCGCCGCCATCGTGCGCCGCCAGGGCAACCCGCTCTTCGACGCGCGGCTTACCGCGACTCGCGAGCGGCTGGGCGTGCAGACCATTTCCCAGCGCGAGGCGCCGTCCCGCGTGCCCCGCTTTCTGCGGCAGAATGGCGTCGTGGGGATCGTGGGCGACCAGGACGCGCGGGGCGCGGGGATCTTCGTGCCCTTCTTTGGGCGGCCCGCGTCCACGCACCGCGGCCCGGCCGTGTTTTCCCTGCGGTTCGGCGCTCCGGCCTTCGCCTGCGTGGCGCGGCGGCTGCCGGGCCCGGGAGTGCGGTACCGCGTTTCCGGACAGCAGGTGGACGTGTTACGCACCGGCCGGCTGGATGATGACGTGGAGGCATTGACCGCTGCCCTCGCCGCACGCCTGGAGGCAGAAATCCGCGAGGCGCCGGAGCAATATTTCTGGTTCCACCGCCGCTGGAAGAGCAAGCCGCCGGTCGAAGGGCAGACGCCGCTCCCCGCCGCGCCGGACGAATGAGCGACTTCCTGTTCTCCACCCGCCAGCGTTCGCCCGGCGAGTTGCAGTCCGCGCTCGCCCGCTACCTGGCGCACGTGTCGGTCTCCATCGACGAGCGGCACGGGGCATGGGGATCGCTGGCCGTCGCGCGCGGCCACCACGATCCCGCGGATGTGCTGGTGGAGGAGGACGGCTGGTTGAGCGTGCTGGTCGGCGAGCCGGTCGTCCACGCGGACGGGGAGCCGTCCGCCCGGGCGAGCGTGGGGGATCGCAGGCGTGCGGTGCACCGGCTGCTGCGGTCCGCGCCGCGCCGCGCGTGGGAGCGGTCGATCGAGAGCGGGTTCGCCGCTATCGCGATCGATACGAGAGGTGGCGGGATGGTGCTGACGGACATCGCCTCATTCGTGCCCGTGTTCGTCGCGCGGGTGGCGGATGGGGAGCTGGTGGTCGGGACGCACGTGGACGCGGTGGCGCGCACGGCGGGGCGCGGCAGCGACATCGATCCCGTTTCCGCCGCCGATCTGGCGATCAACCTGACCTGCACCTTCCCGCACACGGTCTACGGCGGCGTGGAGCAGTTCCCGCCAGGTACCGCCCGCCGGTTCGGGTCGGACGGCGCATGGGACGAGGCGCACGCGTACTGGCGGCCTGTGGAGCGCTCCGGGTACGGGTCGCTCGATCAAGCGGCGGAGGCGCTGCGGTCCGCGGTCGTCAGTGACGTTCGCGCCGCGTGCGAGGGCGCCGGCGAGGTGGGGCTGCTGCTGAGCGGGGGCGAGGACGCGCGCGCTGTCTTGGGCGCCGTGCCGCCGGATATCCAGGTGCGCGCGTTCGTCTACGCCGACTGGCAGAACCGCGAGGTGAAGGTGGCGCAGGCCGTGGCGCGGGCGTACGGCGCCGCGTGCACCTTCGGACCGCGCGAGCCGGACCACTACGTGGACGGGCTGGAACCGGTGGCGCGGATGATCGGCGCCCACAACAACTTCATGGACGTGCACGGGTGGGGATTTCACGAGCGGCTGGGCATCCGCGACCTTCCCGTGGTGCTCGGCGGCCTCTCGTCGGACTCGTTCCTCAAGGCCGAGCACGCGCCCGACACCGCGTTCAACGTTGAGCGCTTCGAACTGCCGAACGCGGAGGTCATCCGCCCCGAGCTGCGCGATGCCGTCATCGAGCGGCGGCTGCGGTTCCGCCGCTGGCTGGCGGAGTTCCGTCCGAAGACGGCGACCGAGTGGGAGAAGCTGTGGCCGTTCACGCAGCGGAAGCACTCGGCGAACGTGCACGGCAACCGGCGCCTGTTCGCCGCCCACGAGGTGTATCACGCCGTCGCCGTCGTCGCGTTGGCCGCGTCGGTGCCGCAGGAGTGGAAGTACAACCGCAAGCTCTTCCACGCGGCGATGAAACCCCTGTTCCGCCGCTCGTGGTTCGTGCCGCACGCGCGTTGGCGGTTCCCGTTCTTTGGGCATGCGGCCAACCTGCCGCTCAGCGCCGGGCTACGGATCACCCGCGGCGTCCGGGCCTTGGCGACGGGGCAGGTGAGGGCGCGGCACCAGCCCTGGCCCAAGTGGCGCACCGTCGCCCGCTCCGCCGCGGCCGAGCGCGTCCAGCGCGAGCGCCCCGCGTGGGAAACGCCGCTCCGGGACATCTTCGTGGACGCTCCCGGCGATGAGCTGCAGGCCGGCGTCCGCCAGTGGCATCCCCTGCGCGAGCTGATGCTCATGCAGCTGGCCTACCTCGCCCAACAGGCGGCCGAGTGAGCGATCTCCGCTGGCCCGCGCAGAACATCTGCATCGTCCTGCTCACGGGCCTGGGCGACGTGGTGCACGGCCTGCCGCTGGTGAACGCGCTGAAGGACGACGATCCCGCGCGCCATATCACCTGGATCGTCGAGCCCATGCCCGCCCCCCTGCTGACCCCGCATCCCTCCGTGGACGAGGTGATCGTCTACGAGAAGAAGCGCGGACTTCAGGGCGTGCTGGACCTGCGCCGCAAGCTGGCGGGGCGGAAGTTCGACACCACGCTCAACCTGAACGTGTACTTCAAGAGCGTGTGGCCCACGGTCCTCTCCGGCGCGCCGCACCGGCTGGGATTCGACCGCGGCAGGTCGTTCGAGGGCGTGTGGATGTTCAGCAACCATCACCTGCAGCGCCGGCCGCGCGCACACACCCAGGACATGTTCCTGGAATTCATGGAGGCGGTGGGGCTGCCGGTGCCCGCCGAGCTGGCGTGGCGCATCCCCATTACGGAGGACGAGCGGGCGGCGCAGGCGGAGTTCTTCGGTGGGCTGGATGGGCGGCCGGTGGCGGCAGTCGTTCCCGCGACGGCGAACCCGAAGAAGGACTGGTACGCGGACCGCTGGGCGCGGGTGGCGGACGCGCTGGATCGCGACTTCGGGTTCCAGGTGATCCTCGTGGGCGGGCCAGGGGCGCGGGAGCAGGCGATCGCGCGCGAGATCACCGAGCGGGCGGCGACGAAGCCGGTGTGGGCGCTGGGGGACGGCATCCGGCGTCTTGCCTGGCTCTTGGACGGCAGCTCACTCGTGCTGGGGCCCGACACCGGCCCGGTGCACATCGCGCGGGCGATGGAAAAGCCGGTCATTGGACTGTACGGGCACACCAACCCGTGGCGGGTGGGGCCGTGGCGAAAGTACCACGACCTGTGGATCGACACCTACACCGATCCCGGTGCGCAGCCCGACCCCAGCGGCTGGTTCCCCAAGCTGGACCGCATGGAGCGCATCACCCCCGAGGACGTGCTCGCGAAGGTTCAGCGTGCGGTCGACCACTATGGGGCCCTCACCCCATCTACGCGCACCCATTTGTCATCCTGAGTCTGTCACCGTCCTGCGGCCGACCCTGAGGAATGAAAAGAGGTTCGCGGGCGCCGTTTGGAATTTGAACGAATTGGACTTTTTCTATTCAGCCCCAGGCGCACCGCACCCACCTGCACGCGAATCCCCGCGGGGCGAAGGATCTAGCCGCGGACGCCCTTCCGCCTGGGCGCAGCAGCGGTCATTGTAGCCGAGGCCTCGGCTGCCGTGGGGCCCTCACCCCGCCGCGCTGACACGCGTGCGACCCTCTCCCACAAACAGCGTGGGAGAGGGGGTACACTTCAGAGCCCGGTGCAATTGGGCTG